>JAHBWE010000005.1:300000-524186 GCA_019637155.1 Labilithrix sp.
TCGCGGTGACGCCGAGCACGTCGCCCGCCTCTTCGCGATCGACGCAGCCGTCGCAGAGGAACGGGAAGCCCTTGTTGCCGTGCGTCTTCGACCACGTGTCCTGTTCGAAGTTCGCTTTGTCGGTCGCGAGGTGCACCGCGCCCGTCTCTCTGCCGGCGGCGAAGTCGCCCGCGTTGTCGAGGCCGCCGCCGAGGCCGCCCTTGTAGAGGCGTCCGACGAGGCCCTCGTCGCGCATCGTCTTCGCGTGGGCGCGATCGTCGAAGGACATGTTGAAGAAGACGACGTCAGAGTGCTTCTCGTACTCCGCGGGCGGGCACGACGCGTTGAGGTCGGGCGCGAGGAAGACGAGGCGCTCGCTCGGCTTCGCGCCGCCGTACTTGCTCACCTTGCTGTTCGCGTCGCACTTCGAGCCGCCGGTGACGGTGAGCATGATCTTGCCGCGGAGCGCGCCGAGGGTGGGGAACGCGCACGGCGCGCCGACGGCGGCGCGCACGGTCGTCGCGCCGTCGCACTTCTCGATCAGGTCCTTCGGCGCGACGATGTTCTCGCGGCCGAGCGTCTTCTCCACGAGCGCGTCGAGGTCGGCGGGCTGGCGGTTCGCCTGGAAGTCGTCCTTCAGATCGATCCAGAGCGTGATGACCTCGTGCTTCGGCACCGCGGCGTGGAAGGCCGCGACCGCGCCGAGGCAGTCGCTGAGGAGCGTGCAGCTCGTGCTGTTGAAGCCGGGGATGTTCTCGTGGAAGACGAACCAGTTCCCGTTCGGCGCCGCGCCGCCCTTCTCGTTGTGGATGTCGAACTCGAGGCTCCGCACGCGGTGGTAGAGGAGCTGATCGAAGATCGGCTCGCTCCGCTCGTACGAGTTGTGGACGGACTTCATCACCGTCGCGTCGTACGGGATCGGCGCGCCTCCGCCCGGTCCGTCGTCGTCATCGTCGTCGTCGTCGTCGCCGATCGGGTCGCCGGGCCCGCCGCTGCTCTTCCCCGCGTCGCCGCCCGAGAGTGGATCGGGCGTCGTCTTCTGCCCTTCGTCGCTCCCGCAGCCATACGCGTAGAGCACGAGCGAAGCGAAGACCGAGAGCCGGCGCATCGCTCGAGGTTATCAGAAGGGGCGCTTCCCGAAGACCATGCCCTCGGCGAGAGGGAGGAGATCCGCGCACCGGGTGTTGACGTCGAGCGGGTGCTCTTCGTCCGGATCGGTCGCGACGTCGTAGCAGCTCCAGGCGCTGTCGCCCTGGTGCGCGATGAGCTTCCGGGTGCCGTTCATCGCGCCCCAGTTCTTGAACGCGCAGGCCCACAGCTCGGAGCAGTTCGTCATCTGGAGCGGCGTCTCGACCTTGGAGCCGCCGCGCATGAGCGAGGTGCCGGCCGTCTCTCTCATCAGGCTGGAGAGCTCCGGCGCGTCGAGGAAGCCGAGGAGGTCCATCGTCGTGGGGAACACGTCGAGGTGCGTGAGCGGCGTCGTCTTCAGCGCGGCGAGGCTCGCGCGCTCGTCGTCGGTGATCGTCCCCGGCGGCGCGTCGATCCAGAACGGGATCCGGATCTCCGGATCGAAGAGCGTGCCGGTGTGACCGACCGCGCCCTTCTCGCGCATCTGCTCGCCGTGATCGGACACGAACACGACGACGGTGCGCTCGGACTCGGGGCGCGTGCGGATCGCCTGGAGGAGGCGCGCGGTCGCCTTGTCCTGCATGTGGATCGAGTCCTGGTAGCGGCAGAGCGCGTCGTTGTCCTTGCCCGGCACCTTCGGGTCGTACTCGTCGCAGAACGGCATGTCGTCGCCGTCGACCTTGTACGGGAAGTGCGTGTTGGAGAGGTGCACGACCGAGAACCACGGCTCCTTGAGGTTCCCGATGTCTCCGATCACGTAGTCGACGAGCTTGCCGTCGTCGGCGCCCATCTCGTAGGTCGCGTCCTCTTCGATCTGCGTCGCGCTGATGTGGCGGCTCCACGGCTGCTTGCCGAGCCAGAGCCCGGAGTTGCCGAAGAGAAGGTGCTGCGACGTGTAATAGGCGCTCTCGACGCCGGCCGCCTTCGCGTACTCCCAGAGCAGCGGCGCCTCGTGGAGGTCCTGCCGCGAACGCGTCGGCAAGAGGCCGTTCCACATCACCGCGATCGAGATCGCGGTCGACGAGTCGAGCGCGCGCATCTGCGTCATCGGGATCCGGTTCGGGACGATGGGGTTCGAGAACGGCGTGAACGTGCAGTCCGGGTCGTACTCGACGCACACGCTCTGCGCGCGCACCGACTCGGTCACGATCATGAGGACGTTGCGCGGCCGCGAAGGCTTCGCCGTGAACGGCGGCACGGGCTTCGGGTCGCGCGGTCCGGGGTGGACGCGCTCGACCGTCTCGTTGTGCTCCCACAGCGCGCGCGAGAGCTGCCCCATCGCGGACACGTACATCATGTCGGGCGGCTGTCCTTGCTCCGCGCCGCGGCCGGGATCGACGTAGGCGACGAGCAGCGTCGCGACGAGCGCGACGTCGAGGAGCACCCACCCGCGCCGGCGGAGGCGCAGCGGCGCGAGGCGGCGCGCGACGATCGGCAGCGCGGCCGCGACGGTGAGGGCAGGGAAGAGCGCGCGGAAGAAGGTCCAGCGGTCGAACCACAGCTGCTGCCCGATGCTCGCGAGGAACGTCGTGCCCACGAGCACCGCGCGGTGGTTCATGTACGCGCCGTAGCGCATGTACGTGTAGTCCTGGCCTCCGACCGCGAAGAGCGCCGCGACGAAGAGGAGCAAGCGCACGGGCCAGCGCGCGAAGCCGCGCGTGCGCGTCGCCACCGCGAGGAGGCACGCCCAGATGACGACGCCGGCGGCGCCGCTCGCGCAGTAGAAGAAGACCTCCCACGCGTCGAAGGTCTTGAACCGTGCCGCGCGGCGCGCGAAGTCGAAGGCGATCACGGAGGCGGGGGCGAGCACGATGAGCGCGCGCGCGAGCCAGCGGCGGAGGCGCGCCTTCTTCTTCGCGCCGGGGGCGGCCCAAGGCCGAGCATGGGGCTCTGCCTTCTCCGCGGTCATGACGGCCGGGTGCTGCATCGAAAACGGCCCGACGATAGCATGGGCCGCGTGACCAACCTCATCGTCCCGCAGTCGCTGACCCCCGCCGCCTACGAGCCCTACGGCCGGGTCATCATGGCCTCGCCCCGCGGCGAGCCGGGCGCGGTGGCGAACCTGGGCACGGCGCTCCGTTTCGACGACGTCGTCGAGGTCGCGAACGGCCGCCCGGCGACCGCGACGCTGAAGGTGAAGGTCTTCCGCTCGAGCCCGGTCCCGTGCGAGCGCCGTCCGCTCGCGCTGCTCGAGAAGCATCCGCTCTCGACGCAGCTCTTCATCCCGATGAACGCGTCGCGCTTCATCGCCCTCGTCGCGCTCGGCGGCGACGCGCCGGACCTCTCCACCTTGAAGGCCTTCGTCGCCGAGGGCGCGCAAGGGATCAGCTACGCCCCCGGCGTCTGGCACCACCCGATGCTGACGCTCGACACGCAGACCGACTTCGTCGTCTTCGTCCACGAAGACGGCGCCGCGGAGGACTGCGTCGTCATCGATCGCAACGACGCCGCGTGGCCGGAGCTCGACCTCGGGACGCTCCGCCCAGCCTGACGGCTTGTCTATTATAATAGAGTGACGTATGTAATACGGGACGATGGGTCGCCGTTGGCTTGCGTTGCTTTGGTTTGCTGCAGGTTGTTCCTCTACTATCGTGAACGAATTGCCCGCGGAGGAGCCGCCGGCGGTGCCTCCGTCGCCGGCGCGGCCCGAGGTGAAGCTCGTCGATCCCGCGCCCGCGACGCCGGCGGAGCTCGCGCGGCGCTCGGCCGAGCGGTACGACGACAACGAGGCGGGCCTCGTCGGCGCGTCGCGCCTCGGTAGGTGGCTCGCCGGTTGGCCGGCGTCGAAGCCGGCGGGGGTGGAGGGCGATCTGGTCGTCCTCCAGCTCGACCCGGCGCTGGGGGAGCTGCCGTACGTCGCGGAGGCGCCCGGCGTGCGCGTCTACCACGCCGCCGAAATCACGCGCCTGCTCGAGCCGCGGAACGACGGCGTGACCGCGATCGGCACCGCCCCCGCGAACGGCGTGCGCATCGACAGCTTCATGCGCCGGTTCGACATCCACCCGAACCACGACTTCGTGCTCTTCGTCGCGGGGGAGGGCTCCGCGACGTCGCTCGCGACGCTCGCGCGCGCCTGGCTGTCGTTCCGCTATTGGGGGCTCGACCACGAGCGGCTCGGCGTCCTGAACGGCCCGGTGGCGAAGGTCGTGCCCGCGGGCCAGCGCCGCGCGACCGTCGCCGCGCACCCGTTCACCGGCACGAGGCGGATCGTGACGGAGGAGCGCGACCACTTCGCGCTCCTCGCCGACGTCGGCGCCGTCCGCGCCGCGATCGGGCGCGACCTCATCGTCGACGCCCGGCCGGCGGACGAGCACGCGGGGGCGGCCTTCGGCGCGAGCGCGCTCGACGAGACGTGCCTCGACGGCGCGCCGCTGTGCACGCCGGTCTTCTCCGGTCGCATCGCCGGCGCGCGGAGCCTGCCGTCGGCGTCGCTGCTCGAGGACGAGGGCGCCTTCAAGCCGCGCGACGCGATCGCGTCCCTCGTCGCCGCGGCGGGCGTCACGCCCGCGCGGACGGCGTACGTCTACGACCTCGAGGGCTACGGGAGCGCGCTCGTGGCGTTCGCCTTCCTCGCCGTCGTCGGTCAGCCCGCGCGCTGGTACGCGGCGTCGTACCTCGAGTGGGGAGCGCTCAACGCGTCCCACCCGGAGCCGGCGCTCCGCGCGCTCGCGGCGGAGAGCCCGTGGCGCACCGATCGCTTCCCGGAGCTCACCGAGGGCGCGAGCGCGTGGGCCGACGTCGCGCGCGGCGTCCGTCCGCTCGTCTTCGACGGCGCGGCCGCGCGCTCGACGCTCGTTCAAGAATCGGATGCAAAATACAAACAAAATCCACCTCCTCTTCCGGCCGTCGGCGCCGGTCAAGACGGCTGCTGACGTCCTCTCCGTGTCTTCGTCTCCCAACCTTTTCCTAGCGAGGAATCCATGAACAAGCCCCGTGCCCTCACCCTTCTGGTCTTTGCCGCCGCCGCCGTGAGCGTGACGTCGTTCGCGGCGTGCACGACCACGTCGATCAACAACGCCGCGAATACGGAGGACGCGGGCGTCACCCCGGACGCCGCGCCGGAGCTCGACGCGGGCGAGGACCCGGACGCCGACGCGGAGTCGGGGCTGCCTCCCGCCGCCGCCGTCGACACGCTCACGAACGAGTCGGCGGACGACTACGCGCACAACCGGTGGGGGCTCATCGAGGCCGACACGCTGAAGACGTACGCGACGACGTGGGCGACCGCGGACACCGCCGCGGCGACGGCGGCGCCGAACGGCAGGCCGGCGCACCTCTCCGCCGACGCGCGGCTCGTCGTCCTCCAGCTGAACGGCGCCAACCGCGCCGCGGGCGAGAACTTCGTGCCCTCGAACCCGAGCGGCAACGTCCACGTCTACGAGCTCGACGCGTTCCGGTTCAACGAGACGCGCGACACCGGGCTCGTCTCCAACTCCGTGCGCTACCAGGCGAGCGGTCCGACGACCGACGACTGGTTGTCGCGCTACGGGATCGATCCGAGCCGCGACTTCCTCGTCTTCGCCGCGGGCGAGAACGCCGCCGCGAACGGGGCGTTCTTCCAGGAGCTCGCGCGCGCGACGTACTGGCTGAGCTACTGGGGCGTCGAGCTCGACCACCTCGCGATCGTCAACGGCTCGCTGCAGAAGAACTACACCGGCGCGCTCGGCAGCAACAAGACCCCGGAGAGCTCGATCTCGAACGACGGCTTCAGCGTCAAGTCGCTGCGCCGCGATCACACCGCGCTCACGCTGCCGCTCGAGGACTTCCTCGCGATCGTCGACGGCCAGCTCTCGGCGCCGAACGTCGTCGGCGGCTTCGACAAGCAGTTCATCATCGACGCGCGGCCGACGGGCCAGTTCGATCGGACGACGACGACGGCGTCGTTCTTCTCGACCCACCCCGGTCAGTTCATCACGACGGCGTGGAGCTCGACCGGCGCGCCGAGCGAAGACGCGACGGGGCAGGGGAAGTCGTACGTGCTCTACGAGGGGCACGTGAAGGGCGCGGTCAGCTTCCCGTGGGCGAGCCTCGTCGAGGACGCCGGCGGCGCGAACTGGAAGTACAAGAGCAAAGCCCAGCTCGCGCAGATCTTCACCGACGCGGGCTACGCGCCGGCCGATCGCGCGACCAAGGTCGTCGTCTCGCAGTGCCGGACGAACTTCGAGGTGCAGGTGAACGGCTTCGCGTCACGCGTCATCCTCGGCTACCCGACGGTCCACTTCGACGGCTCGCTCGTCGAGTACTTCTCGCTCGTCTCCGAGCACCCCGACGCGGCGAAGAACCTCGCGCCGGCCGATCCGGCGTACAAGTATCGCACCGACACGGCGACGCGCAGCCAGCGCTACGAGGCGAGCGCGACGGCGGGCCAGCCGCCGACCACGACCGAGAGCGACACCGGCGTGACGGCGTACAACGTCGCGAGCGGCACGACGGCGACCGATCGGAAGGTCGATCAGGCGGTGATCGACCGGAACGCGACCACGACGCGCAAGGCGCTCGACGAGGACCGCGAGTACAAGCGGCGCTGACGCGTACGCGCGAGGAGACCCATGCACGACTTCACGCCCATCCCCGCCCTGATCGGCGGCGTCCTCATCGGCCTCGCGGCGTCGATCCTGCTCTACACGCACGGCAAGGTCGCGGGCATCAGCGGCATCTTCGGCAGCCTGTTCCTCCGCGGACAGGCCACCGCGTTGCGCGTGTCGTTCGTGCTGGGGCTCCTCGCGAGCGGGCTCCTCGCCGCGCTCGCCGCGCCGGGCGCGTTCGCGGACGCGCCCGCGCGCCCGCTCGGCCTCACCGTCGCCGCCGGCCTGCTCGTCGGCTTCGGCACGCGCCTCTCGGGCGGGTGCACGAGCGGCCACGGCGTCTGCGGTTCGAGCCGCCTCTCCGCGCGCTCCCTCGCGGCGACGCTCACGTTCATCGCGTCCGGCGCCGCGACCGTGTTCGTCGTCGACCACATCGTCCTCGTCCTCCTCGCGAGGCCGTCGTGACGGCGCGGGCGCGCGACGTCGCGATCGGCCTCCTGACCGGCGGGCTCTTCGGGGTGGGGCTCGTCGTGTCGGGGATGACGAAGCCGGCCAAGGTGCTCGGCTTCCTCGACGTCGCGGGCGCGTGGGACGCGAGCCTCGCGCTCGTGATGGTCGGCGCGATCGGCGTCCACGCCGCCGCGTACCAGTGGCTCCGCCGCCGCGGCGCGCCCCTCTTCGCGCCGCGCTTCGACCTCCCGTCGCGCACCGGCCTCGACGCCCCGCTCCTCGCCGGCGCCGCGATCTTCGGCGTAGGTTGGGGCCTCGGCGGCTTCTGCCCCGGCCCCGCGCTCACGTCCGCCGCCGCCCACGCCCCCGGCGCCGTCGCCTTCGTCGCCGCGATGAGCGCAGGCATCGTGCTCCGCCACCACCTCGCGCCGCGGACGCGCTCGGGCGACGAAGCGCCAGCCGAATAGCGGTAAGCTGGCCGCGATGGCTCGCGATCTCGGAAACGTGCTGGTGACGGGGGCGGATGGCTTCATCGGAAGTCACCTCGTGGAGCGCCTCGTCGAACGCGGCGAGAAGGTCACGGCGCTGTGCCTCTACAACTCGAATGGTCACCATGGGTGGCTCGAGCCGATCGCGAACGCGCCTCCCAAGAACCTCCGTGTCGCCCTTGGAGACGTTCGCGATCCGTTCTTCGTCGACGACCTCGTACGCGGGCACGACACCGTGCTGCACCTCGCGGCGCTCATCGCGATCCCGTATTCGTACGACGCGCCGGAGAGCTACGTCGCCACGAACATCAACGGCACGCTGAACGTCGCGAAGGCGTGCCTGACGCACGGCACGAAGCGCCTCGTTCACACGTCGACGAGCGAGGTCTACGGGACGGCGCGCTTCGTCCCGATCACGGAGTCGCATCCCCTCCAGCCGCAGTCGCCGTACTCCGCGACGAAGATCGCGGCCGACATGGTCGTCGAGTCGTTCTATCGATCCTTCGGCCTCCCCGCCGTGACGCTCCGCCCGTTCAACACGTACGGCCCGCGGCAGAGCCTGCGCGCCGTGCTTCCGACGATCGCCGCGCAGCTCCTCGCGGGGAGGACGTCGCTCTTGCTCGGCAACCTGACGCCGACGCGCGACTTCAACTTCGTGAGCGACACCGTCGAGGCGTTCCTCGCGATCGCGGAGGCCGACGACTCGGTCCATGGTGACGTCTTCCAGACCGGGACCGGCGTGGAGGTCTCCGTCCGCGACGCCGCGCTCGCGATCGCGAAGGAGATCGGCGTGGAGGTGACGTTCGAGGTGGAGGCGGACCGCCAGCGTCCCGCGCTGAGCGAGGTCGAGCGGCTCCTCTCCGACGCGACGAAGCTACGCCGGAAGACCGGCTGGTCGCCGAAGGTGGACTTCGCTGCGGGCGTCGCTGCGCTCGTCGCGTGGCTCCGCGGTCGTTCGGACCTCGCGCGCGCGGCGACCTACCAGAAGTAGCTCACGGCATCTGGCAGCGGTGGTCGACGCAGAGCGGCGGCGGCGGAGCCTCGGCGCAGTCGAGGGGCGGGCAGGGGGTCCAGCCTTGCGGCGACGGTTTGCGCGTTCGCTGGTGCGCCTCGCAGCGCGGACCGAGCCTCTTCGCGGACGCCTTGTCGAGGACGACGACGTCGCGGCACGTCGACGGGTTGCAGCATACGAGCGGTCCGTCGAGCGTCGTCATCATCGCGACGCAGTCGGCGTTCGTCTTGCACGCGGAGCTGAGCGCGACGCCGGCGAGAGCGGGATCACGCTTGTCGAGCGGGACGTCGTTCCACCGCGGCGCGGCCGGCGCCGGCGGCGGCTCAGGCTCGGGCTCGGGCTCGGGCTGAGGCTCGGGCTCGGGTGCGCGCGGCGACGGAGGCTCCGGAGGAGGCTCGGGCGGGCCGCTCGGCGCCGCGCTTGGCGAAGCGGGCTGGGCGCAGGCGATGAGCAGCGTCGCGAGGAACCATCGGAGCATGGCCAGCTATTGTAGTGAAAGGTACGCACAAACGCGATTGGCCGACAAAACTTGGTCAAACGACCCATCTTGCGTTCATTCGTATGGGCGAATATATAGAAGCGATGGTCGCCACGGCGGCAGCTTCGACGACGCGCTGGGAGCTCTATCGCGTGCTCGCCGAGCCCGTACGGCTCAAGCTCCTCGCGCTCGCGGCGGAGGAGGAGCTCGCGATCGGGGAGCTCGCGGAGTTGCTCGACGAGAGTCAGCCGAACGTCTCGCGGCACGTCGCGCCGCTGAAGAGCGCCGGGCTCCTCCTCTCGCGCAAGCAGGGCACGCGCGCGCTCGTCCGCATCGCGGAGGCCGCGTCGGCCGATCCCGTCGTCGCCGACGCGCTCGCGAGCGGGCGCGCGCTCTGCGAAGGCGACGGCTCGCTCGCGCGCGTCGCCGAGGTGCTGCGCGAGCGCGATCGGGTCGGGCGCGAGTTCTTCGCGCGGGAGCAGGGGGGCGCTCGGTCTTCCGAGCGCGGCGCGGGGCTCGAGCCCGCCGACGCGAGCGCCGCGTACATCGCCGCGCTCGCGCGGCTCCTGCCCGCGCGGAAGCTCGCGGTCGACGCCGGCACCGGCGACGGCGCGCTCCTCGACGTGCTCGCCCCTGCTTTCGAGAAGGTCATCGCGGTCGATCGCTCCGAGCTGCAGCTCGAGCGCGCGCGCGCCCGCGTCGCCGCGCGCGGCTTCGTGAACGTGCGCCTCCTCAAGTCCGAGCTCGGCGCGGCGGAGCTGCTCGAGCACGTGGGCGACGGCGCTGACGTCGTGTTCGCCTCGCGCTTCTTGCATCACGCGCCGCGGCCGGTCGACCTCGTGACGCAGCTCGCGCGCCTCGCGCGGCCGGGCGCCGCCGTCGTCGTCATCGACTACGCGCGCCACGACGACGAGTCGATGCGCGACGAGGCCGACCTGTGGCTCGGGTTCGAGCCGGACGAGCTCCGCCGCTTCGCGCGCGAAGCGGGCCTCTGTGACATCGACGTGATTCGACTGCCCGCCGCGTGGTGCGGGAAGGGCAAAGACGCTCACCTGCCGTGGCAGGTGCTGATCGGGAAAAGGAAAGACAAGCCATGAGCAACACGAACTACAAGGTCGCCGACATCAAGCTCGCTGACTGGGGCCGCAAGGAGATCGAGATCGCCGAGAGCGAGATGCCCGGCCTCATGGCGATCCGCAAGGAGTACGGCCCGTCGCAGCCGCTCAAGGGCGCGCGCATCGCGGGCTGCCTCCACATGACGATCCAGACCGCGGTCCTCATCGAGACGCTCACCGCGCTCGGCGCCGAGGTCACCTGGACCTCGTGCAACATCTTCTCGACGCAGGACCACGCCGCGGCCGCGATCGCGGTCACCGGCGTCCCCGTGTTCGCGTGGAAGGGCGAGACCGAGGCCGAGTACGAGCAGTGCATCGAGATGCAGCTCAAGGCCTTCAAGGACGGCAAGGGCCCGAACATGATCCTCGACGACGGCGGCGATCTCACGATCATCGCGCACGAGAAGCACCCCGCGCTCTTCGACGGTCCGGACGGCATCAAGGGCATCTCGGAGGAGACGACGACGGGCGTGCACCGCCTCTACGAGATGGCGAAGAAGGGCACGCTCAAGGTCCCCGCCTTCAACGTCAACGACTCCGTCACGAAGTCGAAGTTCGACAACCTCTACGGCTGCCGCGAGTCGCTCGGCGACGGCCTCAAGCGCGCCACCGGCGTCATGTTCGCGGGCAAGGTCGCGGTCGTCGCGGGCTACGGCGACGTCGGCAAGGGCTGCTGCCAGGCGCTCCGCGGCCTCGGCGCGCGCGTCCTCGTCACCGAGGTCGACCCGATCTGCGCGCTCCAGGCCTCGATGGAGGGCTACCAGGTCACGACGATGGAGGAGGCGGCGCCGCAGGCCGACATCATCGTCACCGCGACGGGCTGCTCCGGCATCGTTCGCCCCGAGCACATGAAGGCGATGAAGGACCAGGCCATCCTCTGCAACATCGGCCACTTCGACTGCGAGATCGACGTCGCCTGGCTCGAGAAGAACCCCGAGATCAAGGAGGTCAACATCAAGCCGCAGGTCGACCAGTTCGTCTTCCCGGACGGCAAGCGCCTCACGCTCCTCGCGCGCGGCCGCCTCGTGAACCTCGGCTGCGCGAACGGCCACCCGTCGTTCGTGATGAGCTCCTCGTTCTCGAACCAGACCCTCGCGCAGATCGAGCTCTGGAAGAACTCCTCGAAGTACGAGAAGAAGGTCTACACCCTCCCGAAGCTGCTCGACGAGAAGGTCGCCGCCTTCCACCTCGGCAAGCTCGGCGTGAAGCTCACGAAGCTCACCGCGGACCAGGCGAAGTACCTCGGCGTCTCGGTCGAGGGCCCCTTCAAGCCCGAGCACTACCGGTACTGATCGCCGCGCGGGCCGGCGTGTCGTCACGGTGACCTCACGCCGGCCGGCGCTGTCACGTGCTATCCCTCGCGCATGCGGCTCCGCGGACTCGTCTTCGAGCGACTCGCGACGTTCGAGCGAGCGGAGGTCAACTTCTGCGACGAGACGGGCGCGCCGCTCGACGCGATCGTCCTCGTCGGCGAGAGCGCGGCGGGCAAGACGATGCTTCTCCGCACGATCGCGGCGATCCTCGCCGAGGCGGCGGGCGCCGCGTCGGAGCTCGACGCGAGCGACGTCCGTCGCGGCGCAGAGGACGCGCGCTGCCGCGTCGTCCTCGACGAGGCGATCGACGGCCAGCGCGTGATCGTGACGCTCGAGAAGGAGCTCCCGCGGGAGGGCTGGAGCCGGCTGAAGGGCCTCCCCGCCGCGTCCTTCGAGCGCTGGAGGACCGCGCTCGCCACGAGCGCGCCGAACGCGGCGTTCGCGGTCGCGCCGAAAGACGACGGCGACGAGGACGAGGGCGACGAGGACGACGGCGATGACGACACGGGCGACCCGCTCGTCGCGTGGGTCGCCGCCGCGCCGCGCGAGCGGGTCGCGCCGGTCCTCGATCGGGTCCTCTGGCCGTATCGGTTCGAGCGGGTCGAGGACGGCGTCCTCTACTTCGAGACGCCGACCGGCGAGGCGCGCGCGACCGAGCTCGGCGAGGCGTTCGAGTCGGTCCTCGTGATGACGCTCGAGCTCCTCCGCCTCTCGCACGACCGCGCCGGCGCGGAGCTCGCGTACGTCATCGACGACGTCGACAAGCACCTCCATCCGCGCTGGCAGTCCCGCATCCTCGGCGACTTCCGCCGCGCGTTCCCCACCGTGCAGATCATCGCGTCGACGCACTCGCCGTACGTCGTCGCCTCGGTCGATCCGTCGCAGGTGTTCCGGATCGAGGACGGCGTCGTCACGCGCGTGAGCGAGCGCGTGCAGAAGGGCTCCGCCGTCGCCTCGGTGATGGACGCGGCGTTCGGCGCCCCCGACCTCCCGGGCCCGCGCTGGACGAGCGCCCCCCCGCGCGCGCTCCGGAGCGAGGTGATCGGCGCGCTGCTCCCCGATCTCGGTCGCGGCTCGGTCGTCTACGTCCTGCCGGAGCCGCTCCACGCGCGGAGCGCGGTCGACGCCTTCGGCGAGCCCGCGCTCCCGAACGCCGACGCCGTCACCGGCTGGCTCTTCTTCATCGACCGCGAGCCAGGCGTCCCATGGGGCCACCCCTGCGAATACGTCTTCCGCGCCCCCGACGGCACCCTGACCCGCCGCCGCGCGATCTGGCCCCCGGCGGGGATCGACAAGTTCGTCCCGATCTTCTGGAGCTAATCACGCGCGAGGGCCGCGAGCGCGTCGCCCTCGAGCCGGACCGTGAGCCACTCGCGCGTCACCTTCGCGCCGAGCTTCTCGTAGAAGTCGATCGCCGGCTGGTTCCAGTCGAGGACTTGCCAGACGAAGCGCGGACACTCGGCCGCCACCGCCGCCCGCGCGAGCGCGCGCATGAGCGCGACGCCCGCGCCGCGCCCGCGGTGCGCCGGCCGCACGAAGAGGTCCTCGAGGTAGAGGCAGCGACGCCCGCGCCACGTCGAGTAGCTGAAGAAGTAGAGCGCGAACCCGATCGGCTCGCCGCCGTCCTCGGCGATCAGAACATGGAACGCAGGTTCATCGCCGAATCCGTCACGGAGGAGGTCCTCCGCCGTCGCGACCGCGGCGTCCGGCTCGCGCTCGTACTCGGCCAGCTCGCGGATCAGCGCGAGGACGACCGGGACGTCGTTCGCCGTTCCGGGACGGACCCTTGCCGCCACGCGCTACGCCCGCGCGTCCTTCTGCGCCGCGCCGGCGAGGTCCTTCGCCCATATGCGGAGCTGATCCTCGTCCGGACCCTCGAGCATGATGCGGAGCTTCGGCTCGGTGCCGCTCCAGCGGATCAAGACGCGCCCGTCGTCGCCGAGCTCCTTCGTCACCTTCGCCGTGCTCGCGCTCAGCGTCTTCATCTCGTCGAGCGGCCTCCGCGCCGGCAAGGTCACGTTCTCGAGGACCTGCGGGACGCGCTCCATCGCCTCCTTCGCGAGCTCCGACAGCGGCCGCCCCGTCCGCACCATGATCGCGAGCACCTGCAGCGCCGCGACGATGCCGTCGCCCGTCGAGGCGTGGTCGAGGAAGATGAGGTGGCCCGACTGCTCGCCGCCGAGGTTGTAGCCGTTCTTCCGCATCGCCTCGACGACGTAGCGATCGCCGACCTGCGTCCGAACGAGCTTCGCGCCGCGCGCCTCCATCGCGCGCTCGAGCCCGAGGTTCGACATGACCGTCGCGACCAACGTGTTCTTGCCGAGCTGGCCGTCGTCCAGGAGGCGCGACGCGCACATCGCCATGACGACGTCGCCGTCGACGATCTGGCCCTTCTCGTCGATGACGATGAGCCGATCGGCGTCGCCGTCGAGCGCGATCCCGATCTGCGCGTACTTCTTCACCACCTCGGCGCGCACGTTGTCGGGGTGGAGCGCGCCGGCGTCCTTGTTGATGTTCACGCCGTTCGGCTTCACCCCGATCGACGTGACCGATCCGCCGAGCTCGGTGAACACCAGCGGCGCGACCTTGTACGCGGCGCCGTGGGCGGCGTCGACGACGATGCGCACACCGTCGAGCGTGAGCCCGCGCGGGAACGTCGTCTTCGCGAACACGACGTAGCGCCCGCCCGCGTCCTCGAGCCGCGAGGCCTTGCCGATGCCGGGCCCGGTCGGCCGCGCGAGCGTCTCGGTCGCCATCAGCCGCTCGATCTCCGCTTCGCGCTCGTCCGGCAGCTTGAACCCGTCGGGCCCGAAGATCTTGATCCCGTTGTCCTGGTACGGGTTGTGGCTCGCGCTGATGACGATGCCGGCGTCGGCGCGCATGCTCACGGTGAGCTGCGCCACGGCGGGGGTGGGGATCGGACCGCACAGGATGACGCGCGCCCCCATCGACGTGATGCCGGCCGCGATCGCCTGCTCGATCATGTACCCGGAGAGCCGCGTGTCCTTGCCGATCAGGATGCGCGGCACGTGCGCGAACCGCGTGCCCTGCCGCGCGACGTGCGCGACGGCCTTGCCGAGGTTCATCGCGATCTCGGGCGTCATCGGCCACTCGTTCGCGGTGCCGCGGATGCCGTCGGTGCCGAAGAGCTGCCGCACCGGAGCGGGCTTCGCGGGCGCGGCGTGCTTCTCGCTCGCGCCGTTCGTCTTCGTGGTCGTCTTTTTCGCTGCCATCTGGTCAGTCCCTGAAGTTGACGAACGAGAGCTCGATGTCGAGGTCCATTCCCCGCACGAGCGCGATCGCTTTCTGGAGGTCGTCCTTGTTCTTCCCGGTCACGCGCACCTGCGCGTCCTGGATCGCCGACGTCACCTTGAGCTTCGCGTCCTTGATCGCCGCCACGATCTTCCGCGCCGGCTCGGCGTCGATGCCCTCTTTCACCTTCGCGAGGATGCTCGCGCCGCCCTTCGACGTCTTCCTCGGCTTCTCGACGTCGAGGAACTTGAGGCTCACCTTCCGCTTGATGAGCTTCTCCTGCAGCACGGTGAGCCCCGCCTTGGCGCGGTCCTCGCTGTTCGACGTCACGGTGATGCCCTCGGCGTTCTTCACGACCTCGGTGCCGGTGTCCTTGAAGTCGAAGCGCTGCGCGATCTCTTTCTGGGCTTGGCCGAGGGCGTTGTCGACCTCGTGCCAGGGCACCTTCGAGACGATGTCGAAGCTCGGCATGAGAGGGCTCGCAGGATACCAGACATGCTGCTATTTCGACCCCGTGAGCGATTGGCCCGACAAAAAGCCCGGCGGCCTCGACGCGAGCGAGAAGACGAGCTTCGCGAAGGGCGTCTTCCGCAAGTGCGACGGCTGCGGCGAGACGATGGCGGCGGAGGCCTTCGAGAAGAACTTCGAGGTCTGTCCGCACTGCGGCCAGCACCACAAGCTCGCGGCCGCGCGCTGGCGCGAGCTCCTCCTCGACGACGGTCGTCTCGACGAGTGGGACGCCGGCCTCATCCCCGACGATCCGCTCAAGTTCAGCGACGGCAAGTCCTACCCCGACCGCGTCGCCGCCGCGCAGAAGAACACGCGCACGAAGGACGCGATCCAGATCGGCGCCGCGCGCATCGACGGCATCCCGGTCGCCTACGGCGCCTTCGTCTTCCATTTCATGGGCGGCTCGATGGGCTCCGTCGTCGGCGAGAAGATCGCGCGTCTCTTCGAGCGCGGCGCGGAGCGTCGTCTCCCGGTCGTCCTCCTCCAGACGAGCGGCGGCGCGCGGATGCAGGAGGGCATTCTCTCGTTGATGCAGATGGCGAAGACGGTCGCCGCGCGCGAGCGCCTCCGCGACGCCGCGGTCCCGTTCATCTCGGTCCTCCTCGGCCCCACCACCGGCGGCGTCGCCGCGAGCTTCTCCTTCCTCGGCGACGTCAACGTCGCGGAGCCCAACGCCCTCATCGGCTTCGCGGGCCCACGCGTCATCGAGACGACGATCCGCCAGAAGCTCCCCGACGGCTTCCAGTCGAGCGAGTTCCTCCTCGACCACGGCATGGTCGACCGCATCGTCCCCCGCGCCGAGATGAAGACGGAGCTCGCGCTCCTCGTGAGCCACCTCAGCCGCGACGCCCACACCGCCCTCGCGTGAAGCGCCAACTCGAAGCGCTCTACGCCCGCGTGCCGCTCGGCATGCGCCTCGGCCTCGACGCGATGCGCGAAGCCTGCGCCGCCACCGCCCACCCCGAGCGCGCGTTCCCATCCGTGCACGTCGCCGGCACGAACGGGAAGGGGAGCACGTGCGCGATGGTCGAGTCGATCGCGCGCGCGGCAGGCCTGAAGACCGGCCTCTATACGAGCCCGCACCTCGTCCGTTTCGCGGAGCGTATCCGCATCGACGGCGAGCCCATCGACGACGCGTCGCTGGCGGTCGTGCTCGACGAGGCGCTACGCCACGACATCTCGTTCTTCGAGACCGCGACGCTCGCGGCGTTCCTGGCCTTCCGCGCGGCGAAGGTCGACCTCGCCATCATCGAGGTCGGCATCGGCGGCCGCCTCGACGCCACGAACGTGCTCCCAGCGGATACGGTGCGCGCAAGCGCGATCACGGGGATCGCGCTGGACCATCAAGACAAGCTCGGCGACACGCTCGCGGAGATCGCGCGCGAGAAGGGGGGGATCGCGCGCCCGGGCGTGCCGCTGGTGCACGGTCCGCTCCCGGCGGAGGCATTCGCCGCGATCCAAGCGGCGGGCGCGCCGCTCGTCGAGGCGCCACCGTACGACGACCCGATCGGCCTGGCCGGCCCGCATCAGCGAAGCAACGCGGGCGTCGCCGCCGAGCTCGGCCGCCTCCTCACCCTCACCCCCGCCGCCATATCCCACGGCATCGCGACGACATCCTGGCCCGGCCGCCTCGAACGCATCGCGACGCCGAAAGGCTCTTTCATCCTCGACGGCGCTCACAACGCGGACGGCGCGGCGGCCCTCGTGGCGGCGCTACGCGGCGAGCCCATCGGCGCAGTGGTGTTCGGCGCGCTAGCGGACAAGCCATGGCGCGCAATGCTGGCGCACGTCGCGGAGCTCGACGCGCCGCGCTTCTACGTCTCCCCCGCGGGTCGTGCACCCGCCGCGCCAGCCGAGCTGGCAGCGCTCTATCCAGGCACGCCGTCGGCGTCCCTCCACGATGCCGTCGCCGCCGCCTGCGCGAGCGCACGCGGTCTCCCCGTCGTCGTGTGTGGCTCGCTCTACCTCGTGGGCGAGGCACGTGCTCGGATCTTGGACCTCGAGCGCGATCCTAGCGTCGCTCTTTAACCAACTACGATGAGGTGGCCTCGCTTCGGTGAGCCGGAGCCTCATGGTGCGGCGAGTCCGGTCCTCCAACGCGCGCAGATCTCGTCGCCCATGAGCTTCGCGGCCGCGGCGTGCCCCATCTCGTTCCAGTGACCACTGCACTTCGCTCGATTGGGGAGACCATGAAGACAAGCCTTGCTCTCCTTCGCTTGGGCGAGCATCGGCGGGCCGAGATCGAGGTTCGGAATGTCATGGCGCTTCGCGATCTCGGCGACGCGTATGTCGGGAGCGAACAGGTCGTCGCCACCCACCTGCGCGAGGAAGCGTCGACGGATGTCGTCGTCGGGATGGATCGCGATGCCGTCCGCGATCGTCGCGATCAGGAGCGAAGAGCGCTTCTCCGCGACCTCCTGCTTCATCCGAATCAGGAGCTCTTCCGTCACGCGCCACGCCTCCTCCCATACCGGCGGCAGCGCGGTCTTGAACAGCTCGCCGGGGATACCGGCTTCGAGTACGGTCGGGCTCGCGGTGGCAGCGTCTCGAGACGCGCGATTCTTCCGAACCCTCTCCGCGAGCTGAGCGGTCCTCGAATGCGGGAGGACGCTCTGCCAGAGGGCACGCGCGCCGGAGAGCCCGGGAGGCGGCACGAGCGTGAGCGCCCCGTCGCGCATCTCGAAATAGGGGCGGTTCTTGACGGTCAGGTGGTCGAGCTTTGGATGGTTGTCCTGGACATCGTTCCCGACGAAGAACGCGAGGAGGACCAGATCGGGCCCGTATTCGAAGGCCTGGTCCTCGAGGCGCAGTAGCTCGTTCGCGGTCCCGTAGGACGAGACGCCGAAGTTGAGTGTCTCGATGCGGCGGCCGTTTCGCGCAGGACAGCCTTCGAGCTCGCGCTCGAGCAGCGTCGAGAACGCTTTGTCATGGTCGACCTGGAGGGCCTCCGTATACGAGTCGCCCATGACCGCGATGCGATAGACGCCCGGCGCCTTCGCGATCGCGTGCTCGACGTCGCGCATTCCCGCAGAGTTGAAGGACACGGTCGTGTCGCCTTCCTCGCGCCAGCGCGTCGTGAGGTTTGCTCTCGCGACCCAGCCGAGGCGGGCATCTTGGCGGTATATCGGGGGGTCTTCATAGCCGACGATGCGCAGCCCGAGCTCACCGATGACGAGGGTCGTGACGAGCGTGATCGCGGAGATTACGAAGACCTGACGTGCCCGCGCGCGCAGCGCTTTAGTCGAGGTCGAAGGCATTCTTGTAATCGAGCTTCAGCTTCTCGTCCTGTTTGCCCTTTTCCAGCCAGCAATTCTCGACGACGAGCACGTCGAGCTCGCAGCCCATGAAGCAGCGAAAGGCGTCTTCGGGCGTGCACACGATCGGCTCTCCGCGGACGTTGAAGCTCGTGTTCACGACGACGGGGCAGTCGGTGAGTCGCTTGAACTCGGTGAGCAGGGCGTGAAAGCGGGGGTTCGTGGCCGAGTGGACCGTCTGCACGCGGGCGGAGTAGTCGACGTGTGTGACGGCAGGGATCTCGGAGCGAGCGACGTTGAGCTTGTCGATGCCGAACAGCTTCTGTTGCTCCTCCGTCATCTTCGAGCAGCGCTTGGGTTGAACGTCGGCGACGAGCAGCATGTAGGGGCTGTCGGCGTCGAGCTCGAACCAATCGGCGATGTCCTCGCGTAGGACGGCAGGAGCAAAAGGCCGGAAGGACTCGCGGTACTTCACCTTGAGGTTGAGTGTTTTCTGCATCTGCGGCGAGCGCGCGTCGGCGATGATCGAGCGTGCGCCGAGCGAGCGCGGTCCGAACTCCATCCTGCCGTGGAACCATCCGATCGCTTGCTCGTTCGCGAGGGCATGCGCCGTGCGCGTGATGATCTCGGCGTCGTCGAGGACGTCAAACTTCGCTCCGGCCGCACGGAGCCGCGTTTGAGCATCAGCGGGCGAAAATTTGGGTCCGAGGTAAGCGCCCGACATGCCGTCGACGGCGCCGGGAGTCACGACGCGGTCCTTCTCGTGGTGAATGTGGAACGCCGCGAGCGCAGCACCCACTGCGCCTCCGGCGTCGCCGGAAGCAGGCTGGATCCATATGCGCTCGTACTTTCCGTCACGGAGGATCTTCCCATTGGCGACGCAGTTCAATGCGACGCCTCCGGCCAAACAGAGGTTCCGGAGCTGCGTCTCCTTCGCGAGCGAGCGCGTCAGACGGAGCACGATCTCCTCGCAGACGTGCTGAATCGACGCCGCGAGATCCATGTGCCTCTGCACGAGGAGCTCCTTGTCGGGCTGGCGCGGCGGCCCGCCGAAGAGCGCATGGAACTTGTCGTTCGTCATGCGGAGGCCGGTGCAGTAATCGAAATACGATTGATCCAACCGGAAGGAGCCGTCCTCCTTGAGGTCGATGACGTTGTCGAGGATGGTCTGCGCATAGCGGGGCTCGCCGTATGGCGCGAGGCCCATCACCTTGTACTCACCGGAGTTGACCTTGAAGCCGGTGTAGTAGGTGAATGCCGAATAGAGGAGACCGATCGAGTGCGGGAAATGGATCTCCTTCGTGACGGTGAGCTGCTTGCCGTCGCCGATCGCGCAGGAGGTCGTCGCCCACTCCCCGACACCGTCCATCGTGAGGACGACCGCTTTCTCGAACGGTGATGGGAAGAACGCGCTCGCCGCGTGGCTCACGTGATGCTCGGAGAAGAGGAGCTTCTCGAGATCGAATGCGTCGTCGACGTTCCGCAGGTGATCTCGCAGGAGGTCTTTTTGAAAGAGCTTCTCGCGCAGCCAGAGCGGTATTGCCATGCTGAAGGAACGAAAGCCCTTCGGCGCAAACGCGAGATATGTCTCCAGCAGCCGCTCGAACTTGAGGAATGGCTTGTCGTAAAAGGCGACGGCGTCGATGTCGCGGAGCCGCGTGCCGGCCTCGGAGAGCACGTACTCGAGCGCGTGCTTCGGGAAGCCCGCGTCGTGTTTCTTTCGTGTGAAGCGCTCTTCCTGAGCTGCGGCAACGACGCGTCCGTCGTCGATCAGCGCCGCGGCACTGTCGTGGTAGAAGGCCGAGATGCCGACGATACGCATCGCTCAGAACAGCGTATAGATGAACGGCGCGACGGCAGAACCCTTGGCCAGGACGAGGAGCAACCCGAGCACGAACATCGAGACGACGAGCGGGATGAGCCAATACTTCTTGCGAGCACGCAGGAACTGCCAAAGCTCGACGACGAGGGAGAGCATCGGACCTCGCGTTAGAACTGGCGACGGAGGGAAGCGGGCTCCGGACCAGGGGGGGACCTCGGGATCCAGTAGCTAGCGGCGCCGCCGTCGCGGTGAAGGCGCAGGAAGTCCTTCCCGAGCACGCGAAGGAACAGCGCGAGCGGCGTAAGGACGAAATAGAAGAACACCCCGAGGAAGATGGGGCTCGTGACCTTGCCGATGAGCAGTCCGAGCTTGAACCAGAGGAGATTGAGCGGAGCGAGCACACGCGGCGCCACGAGCGTGACGAGGAGGAACACCGCTGCAATGGGCGCCGCCCACCAACGCACGGGATGGCCCTTCACCAAGGGCGCGAGGGCGACGACAGCGAAGGCGACGGTCATGACGAAACCGAACGAGCGGTTCGTCGAACGCTTGACCTCGTGCTCGCGCTTGTAGTCGTCGTGAACCTCGCTCATGACCCGTGAAACCTCGCGCCTCGTACCGCTGCACCCTTAAGGTGTCAAGGAGGGGGCCGGGATCCCTGTGCGCCTTCCAGCTTGTTGTTCGCCGTTCTCTGCGGCCGGGAAGAGTCGCGCGGCTCGTCGATCTCGGCTGCGCGCTCTCTCCTTGCGACACTCGCGTGGATGAGGCATATCATCGCAGTCGCGGGCTCCGTGGCGAGTTGACGAGAGCTGATCCATGCAAGCGCGCGAACGCCGAAGGAGCGCTGTGCTAAGTGCGCCTCGAACGGCGGCGTCCGCGGCGCCACCAAGGATGCGAGAGTCATGCTGAGGTTTGCGCTCGTCGGTTGCGGGAGGATCGCTGAACGGCACGCTCAGCTTCTGGCGACGAAACAGGTCGCCAACGCCATGTTGGTCGGCGTCACGGACATCGTGCCGGAGCGCGCGGCGAAGTTCGGGGCCGTGTATGGTGTTCCCCACTTCACGGACATGGACGAGATGATGACGTCGGTTCATCCCGACGTCGTCGTCGTCCTGACTCCGAGTGGTCTTCACGCAGAGCACGTCATCCGCCTGAGCCGCCATGGCAAGGCGATCGTCTGCGAGAAGCCTATGGCGCTCACCCTCGACGACGCGGACGCGATGATCGCGGCGTGCGATCATGCAGGCTGCAAGCTCTTCATCGTCAAGCAGAACCGCTGGAATCTCCCGGTGCGCAAGCTCCGCGAGGCGATGGACGCGGGCCGGTTCGGCAAGCTCGTCATGGGCACGATTCGCGTGCGCTGGTGCCGCAAGCAGGAGTACTACGACCAAGATTCGTGGCGCGGAACGTGGCGCTATGACGGCGGTATCCTCGCCAACCAGGCAAGCCACCACGTCGATCTCCTCGAGTGGCTCATGGGCTCCGTCGAGTCCGTGTTCGCGAAGAGCAGCACCTCTCTCGTCAATGTCGAGACCGAGGACACGGCGGTCGCGGTCCTCCGCTTCACGAATGGTGCGCTTGGTGTCATCGAGGCGACGACCGCCACGCGGCCCGACAACCTCGAGGGATCGGTGTCGGTGCTCGGAGAGGGGGGAACGGTGGAAATTGCCGGCTTCGCCGTGAACGAAATGCGGCATTGGAGCTTCGTTCACAAGCACCCCGGTGACGAGGAGATCCTCAAGAGGTTTTCGGTGAACCCACCGAACGTCTACGGTTTCGGCCATCAGGCGTACCTTGAGCACGTCGTCGACTGCGTCGCGAATGGAGCGCCGGCGCTGGTCGATGGCCTCGAGGGACGCAAGAGCCTCGAGCTCATCACCGCGCTCTACGAGTCCATCGAGACCGGCGAAGAGGTCCGGCTACGCTTCAAGCCGCGCCGAAGCAAGCTCGGTCACGAGAAGTGAGCCTGCAATGAAAGTTCCGTTCTTGGACCTCAAGGCTCAGCGAACGCAGCTCTCGAAGGAGCTCGACTCCGCCGTCCGCGACGTAATGGACGCGAGCGCGTTCATCGGCGGGGCACAGCTCCGTGCGTTCGAGCAGGGTTTCGCGGCGGCGCAGGGCGTGCGTCATTGCATCGGTGTGGGAAACGGCACCGATGCGCTCGTCGTCATCCTGAGGGCCTTAGGTCTTGGTGCCAATGAGGTCGTCATCACCGCTGCAAACTCCTTCATCGCGAGCTCCGAGGCGGTGACGCTCGCCGGTGGGCGCCCGGCGTTCGCGGACTGCGGACCAAACTACGTGATGACGGCCGAGACCCTCTCGGCCGCGATCGAGCGCGAGAAGAAGGCGGGCCGCAGGGTCCGCGGCGTCATCGTCGTGCACCTTTACGGCCGGAGCTGCGACATGACCGCGCTCGGCGCGGTCGCCGAGCGCCACGAGCTGTTCGTCGTCGAGGATTGCGCGCAGGCCCATCTCGGTATGCATGCTGGAAAGCCGGTTGGCGGCTTCGGCGTTGCGGCCGCGTTCAGCTTCTACCCGGGGAAGAACCTCGGTGCCTTCGGCGACGCGGGCGCGATCGTCTCGAACGACGCCGCGCTCGCCGAGCGCATGCGCATGCTCGCCAACCATGGCCGGAAGGCGAAGTACGACCACGAGATCGAAGGCACCAACTCGCGCCTCGACAACCTCCAAGCTGCGGTGCTGAACGTGAAGTTGCCGCACCTCCGTGCCTGGACGGAGGCGCGGATCCGCGCTGCCGATCGCTATCGCGAGCGCCTCGCGAACGTGCGCGGCGTCGTCGTTCCGGCTGCGACCCCCGCCTTCGAGCATGTCTACCACCTGTTCGTCGTTCGCGTCGCGAATCGCTCCGCCGTGAAGGAGAAGCTCGCGGCGGCAGGCATCGACACGGGCGTGCACTACCCGCACGCGCTGCCCGATCTCGCCGCCTATGCGTATCTCGAAACGCGGCGTGAAGAGCACGAGAACGCGAGCGACTGGTCGTCTTCGATCCTCAGCCTGCCGATGTTCCCGGAGATCACCGACGCCCAGATCGATCATGTCGCCGACGCGCTCGCGGACGCGGTGAGCGGCTCATGACGGAGCGTGCGGCCGGCGTCTTCGTACACCCGTCGTCGTACGTCGACGAGCCGTCGACGCTCGGTGCCGGCACGACGATCTGGTTCTTTTGCCATGTCTCGAAGAACGTACACCTCGGCGAGTCGTGCAATCTCGGCCAGAACGTCTTCGTGGGCGAGGACGTGCGCATCGGCAACAACGTCAAGATCCAGAACAACGTCTCGGTGTATCCGGGCGTCACGATCGAGGATGACGTGTTCCTCGGCCCGTCTTGTGTCTTCACCAACGTGTCGAATCCGCGCTCCGCCGTCGCACGCCGCCATCTCTACGAATCGACGCTCGTCCGTCGTGGCGCCACGATCGGCGCGAACGCGACGATCGTTTGCGGCGTCACGATCGGCCGCCACGCCTTCGTTGCGGCGGGCGCCGTCGTCACGAAGTCGGTCGCTGACTACGCGATGATGAGCGGCGTGCCGGCGCGTCGCGTGGGGTGGATGAGCCGCCATGGCCACAAGCTCCAGGCAGGAGCGGACGGTGTGATGGTCTGTCCCGAATCGGGTCTGCGCTACCGGCTCGAGGGTGACCGACTCCGCTGCCTCGACGTCGATGACGATTCGCCGCTTCCGACCGAGCTCCGCAAGGGCATCAAGCGGTATCGAGAATACGGATGAGCTCTGGACCAGCAAGCAGCCGACTTGTCGTCGTCGACTACGGCGTCAACAACGTCGGCTCCGTCATCAACATGTTCCGCCGCATCGGAGTCGAGGCCGACGCGGTGCGCACCTCCGAGCGGATCGCGGAGGCGAGCGCGATCGTCCTGCCGGGCATCGGCGCGTTCGACGCCGGGATCCAGAACCTCAAGAGTCGCGGCCTGTTCGAGGCGATCCAGCGCCGGGTGCGGGACGATCGTGTCCCTATCCTCGGTATCTGCCTCGGTATGCAGCTCCTCGGCAGCGGCAGCGAGGAGGGGAAGCTCGAGGGGCTCGGTCTCGTCCCGGCGTTCACGCGTCGGTTCGCGTTCGAGGGACCGCGCGCGCGCGACCTCAAGGTCCCGCATATGGGCTGGAACCGCACGAAGTGCCTCGACCGCGAGCTCTTTGCCGAGCTCGACGAGGAGGGGCGCTTCTACTACGTCCACTCGTACCACGTCGTTTGCGAGGATCCGCGGGACGTCGCGGCGTCTTGCATCTATGGCATTCCATTTGCGGCCGCGCTTCGTCGCGATCATGTCATGGGCACCCAGTTTCATCCGGAGAAGAGTCATCGCTACGGGCTCGCCGTGTTGAGAGGTTTCGTCCGCGCAGCGCGCTGCTCCGAGAGACTGGCTGATGCTTAGCGTCCGCGTCATTCCGGTCCTCCTTCTCCGCCGGAGCGGTCTCGTGAAGACGGTGCGCTTTCGGAACGCCGCGTACGTCGGCGATCCGATCAACATCGTGCGGATCTTCAGCGAGAAGGAGGTCGACGAGCTCATCCTGACCGAGATCCGCGCGACGAAGGACGGGAAGAGGCCGGACTTCGAGCTCCTCGAGCAGATCGCAAGCGAGGCCTTCATGCCCATCTGCTACGGCGGCGGCGTTCGCTCTGTCGATGATGCGACACGCATCCTGCGGCTTGGGATGGAGAAGGTGTCGATCAACACCGCTGCCCTCGAGCGGCCGTCGCTCGTCCAGGAGCTCGCGACCGAGCTCGGTTCGCAGTGCGTCGTCGCGTCGGTTGACGTCCAAAAGGACGCCCTCGGACGCTATCAGGTCTTTTCCCACGCGGATCGTCCGGTCCCGGAGACCAATCCCCTCCGCTGGATCGATCGCCTCATTCGTCTCGGTGCAGGAGAGATCCTCCTCAACGCAGTCGACCGGGACGGAACGATGGAAGGCTTCGACCTCACGCTCCTGCGCCTCGTCCGCGGACGCTTCGACGTCCCCGTCATCGCGTGTGGTGGTGCTTCCGACCTCGGGAACATGCGTGCGGCCGTGCGTGAGGGCGCGCTCTCGGCGGTAGGGGTCGGCGCGCGCTTCATCTACGAAGGTCCCTATCGCGCGGTCCTCGTGAGCTATCTCACGCGTAGCGAGATCGAGAGCCTCAGCGCCGGAGTCGTGTCGTGAGCGTCTGCGTCCGCTGTGTCCTCGATGAGTCCGCGAACGTCACGTTCGACGCGGACGGCGTGTGCACCTTCTGCCACTTCCTCGACAACCGGAAGCTCGCAGTCTCGCCGGCGAACCGCGAGGCCGAGTTCGCTCGCATCGTCAGACAGATCAAGGAGCTCGGACGCGGCCGGCGCTACGACTGCGTCATGGGCCTCAGCGGCGGCATCGACAGCTCCTATGCCGTCCTCGTTGCGGTCCGCGCTGGTCTGCGGCCGCTCGTCGTTCACGTGGACAACGGTTGGAACACCGAGCTGGCGGTTCTGAACATCGAGCGAGTCGTGCGTGGACTCGATCTCGATCTCGTTACCCATGTCATCGACTGGGAGGAGTTTCGCGGGATCCAGCTCTCGCTGCTGCGTGCCGGCGTCGTCGACCTCGAGCTCGTCAGCGACCACGCGATCATCGCCGGCATGTATCACACCGCGCGCAGACAGCGGCTCAAGGTCATCGTCACCGGCGACAACGAAGCGACGGAGTCCGTCCTCCCGGAGGGGTGGAACCATCACCGCAAGACCGACCTCCGCAACATCCGCGCGATCAACCGCGCCTACGAGCGGGCGCCGATGACGACGTTCCCGGCGCTCTCGTCGGTGGGGGTCGCCCTTCACAGACGCCTGCTAGGTATCCGCAACATCGGATTGCTCTCGTACACCGACTACAACAAGGAGCGCGCGTTCACCGAGCTTGAGCGAGCCGTCGGATATCGCCGCTATGCAGGGAAACACTTCGAATCGGTCATCACCCGCTTCTATCAAGGCTACATCCTGCCGACGAAGTTCGGGATCGACAAAAGGCGATATCACTACTCGCTATTGATCCGATCGGGGCAGATGACGCGCGAGGAGGCGCTCGCCGACCTCGAGAACCCGCCCTATCCGCCGCACCTCGCAGCCGCCGACAAGATCTACGTCTGCAAGAAGTTCGGGATCTCCGTCGAGGAGTTCGACCGGATGATGCGAGAGCCGCCGCGTCCGCACTCCGACTTCGCTTCGGACGATGCCCTCATGCGGCGGCTCATCGGGCTCCTCGCGCGAGCGCGCTCCGTGCGAGCGCGCGTGAAGGTGTTCACAGGTGTCTGATCGGCGCTCCTTCGTCGCGGGCGCGAACACCCGTTCCGGCGTGCGGCCTGGCGCGGTCGGGTCGTGTGGTAAATTGGATTCCGTTCGAGCGGTGAACACGTGGAGACGCCTCGATGAGCCTGCGAGCCTTTCACCGCGCGTCGATCTTGGTGGCGCTCCTCGGAGGAGCGTTCGCCGCATGTTCTCCAGACGACCCGGGCGGCGGTGACGACGCGGGTGCTCCCGACGAACGCGGAGCGGCGGCGAGTGCCAGCCTGACGACTGCGGGGAAGGCGACCCGCCGACGCCGGACGCATCCGACGCGAGCTCGTCGCTCGACGCGCTCGACGCGAGCTCGTCGCTCGACGCACCCGACGGTGCCTCGTCGGACCCTGACGCGTCCGATGCGAGCACGTCGGACGCCGACGCGTCGGACGCGAGCACGTCGGAGCTCGACGCATCGGATGTGTCGGATGCAGATGCATCGGAGGGAGGCTCATCGAATGTCGATGCGTCCGACGCGAGCACGTGGGTTCCGTACGAATCGGACGGAGGCCCATGCCCTGCGGGACCCGAGCTGAGCCCGGATCCGGCCCCCATCGTTACGTCGTTCGAGTCGCCCGTGCCGCTCTACCGGACGGGCAGCACGATCGTCGTTCACGGTGCATGCTTCACGTCTCGCTCGCAAGTGGAGATCCTGGGGACCAGCACGCACTGGGTCCTTCCGACCACCTTCGTCTCGCCGAACAAGCTCACCGCTTTCTGGGACGCAGACGGAGTTCGGTCCCAGTATCGAGAGAGCGGCTTTCGCGTGGTCACGTTCGTCACGCCACCGCAGGCGGGCGCGATAGACGATGATGCTGGCTTCAATCCGACTCCGACGGTGACGGTAAAGAAGATGCCCGTGCCGGAGATCGGATCACCGGAGCCCGCATCTGTTCCGGCGGGAAGCGCGACGTTCACGCTGAAGGTGTGGGGGAATCTGAATTTGAATCAGGTTGGGATGATTGACACGGGTGCGCAGGTTTTCTTCAACGGCGCGCTCTTACAGGACATCGTCTTCGGGTGCCCCGGAGGATACGACCTCTGGTGCTCGGTCTCGGCGACCGTTCCGGCCGCGCTCGTCTCGACGAGCGGCACGGCGCAAGTCACGGTCGTGAATCCCGGGGCGCCGCCGAGCGAGCCGCTCGCGTTCGAGATCCAGTGATCCATCGCAGAGGGGGGGACGGGGACGTCGTCGCGCTTCGTCTGCGCGCTTGCACAACCGCGCGGACCGCGCGCGTTGCGATAAGCTCGGACGGTGGTGTCTCGCGCGCACTGGCTCCTTGCGCTGATCGTCCCCGGCGCGGTGCTCGCGCTCGGCGCGATCCACACGGAGGTGCTCTGCGTCGTCGCCGCGGCGGCGGCGCTCGTCGCCTTCCTCGTCGCGCGCGAGGCGGAACCCGTGGTCCCACGCACCGCTGCGACGACGCTCGTCGTCGTCGCGGTCGTGCTCATCGCGTGGACGGCGCTTCAGCTCGTGCCCCTTCCGAGCGGCGTCCTTGGCGCGATCGCGAGCAGCAACGCTGACGTCTGGGCGCGGTCCCTCAACCCTTTACGCGAGGATGCACCCGCGTTCGGATCCATCTCGCTCGATCCGACCGCCTCGCGCGTGCAGCTCTTGCGCGGCGTCACCTACCTCTCCGTCTTCATCGCCGCGCATCACGTCACGCGACGGCAGGACGGCGTCGCGTTCCTGGAGCGCCTCATCGTCGCGTCCGCGGTCCTTCTCGCCGCGGCGGCGCTCCTCCATCCCGTCATCGGTGCTCGGCGCGTCTTCGGCGTCTATGAGCCGCGTGAGACCCTCGCCTACGATCCCGATCACCTCGGACCGCTGCTGAACACGAACCACCTCGCGGCATACGCGAACGTCGGTGCCATCCTCGCGTTCGGGTCCGCCGTCGAGCGGAGAGGACCCGTCCCTCGCGTTCTCGCCGTCATAGTCGTTCTCCTCCTCGGCGCGACGACGGTGTGGTCCCTCTCGCGCGGCGGCATCGCCACACTCGCGGTCGGTCTCACCGTGGTCGGGCTGCTCACGCTTCGCCAGCGGAGGCACATCGGATCTCCCGTCTTCGGGCCTGCGGCCGTCGCCGCGGCCGCTGTCGTCGGCGCGGCCGTGTTTTATCTCGCGGCGTTCGACGAGGCGCTGGAGAAGTTCGCACACAACGATCTGATGAAGCTCGACCTCGCGCGGAACGCGTTCGAGCTGCTGCGCAGCTACGGCGTCTTCGGCGTCGGCCGTGGCGCGTTCGAGTCGGTCTTCCCCGAGGTTCGGACGGGGACCGAGTACTGGGTCTTCACTCATCCCGAGAACGTCCTCGCGCAGTGGACGACGGAGTGGGGCATCCCGGTTGCTGTCGGCGCGCTCGGCGCGCTAGGCTGGGCGCTCCGCCCGCGCACTGTGCTCACGCGTTCGCGTCCTCCCATCGCGGCGTGGGCGGTCCTCGTCGCCTCCGCCCTCCACAACCTCGTCGACTTCAGCTCCGAGGTGCCCGGCGTCATGCTGCCGCTCATCCTCTGCGCCGCGATTGTGGTCGGGGGTCGTGGGAGCGACGGCAGCAAGACAAGCCGGGTCACGGTGTGGGCTCGGCGGCCCCGGCTATCGGCGGCGCTCGTCGCGGGCGCGACGGTCGTCGGGATCGCCGCGACCCTCCCGTTCGTGAGCGCCGAGCTGTACCGAGAAGAACGTTCGTTCCGCGATGTCGCGCTCGATACGTCCATCGATCGCGCCGAGTTTCGACGCCGCGCACGGGCCGTGATGCTCCGTCATCCGGCGGAGGCGTACTTCCCGTACGCAGGAATGGTGCGCGCGCTCGTGCACCGTGAAGACAGCGTCGTGCCGTGGGCGGCGCGCGCACTCGATCGCAGCCCCATCTTCGGTCGTGCGCACCTGCTGTTGGCCCGCGCGTTCTATGTACGGAGCCCGGCGCAGGCACGGCTCGAGTACCGACTTGCGTGTACGCAGGACTCGCGCAGCTGTGCGCTCGGCGAAGCGGCGCGGCTCGTTACGGAGCTCGATCATGCGCTCGAGCTCGTTCCCGAAGGCGACCGCGCCGGCGCGGTGCTCGAAGAGCTCGCGACGTTGCTCGGAAAGCGGCTTCCGGCATCGGTCGTGGTGATCGATCAGGCGATCCTCGCGCGCGATCCGAACGCGATCGGACCGTGGCGCAGGATCGCGATGGCGACCCTCGGCGACGTGCGCGACAAGGAGCCGTGGTGCGAAGGGGTCGATCGGGGCGCGTGCATCGAGGAGGGCCTTGCGGCGGCGACCCGCGTGCGAGCGCTCTCGCCCGAGCGTTGCGAAGGACACGAGCTCGGCGCGCAGTTCCTGGTCGAGAAAGGCGAGCTGGACAGGGCATTCACCGAGCTCGAGGACGCCGCCGAGACCGTGCTCGATCGTTCGGCTTGCGGTCGTGCGCTCGTCTCTCTCTCGGTGCGCACGGGGCAGCGCGCGCGCGTCGACACCGCGCTCGATCGCCTCCTGCGAGCTGGCTGTGAAGCGCCACCGCAATGTGTCGAGAACCTCCTCTTCGCGGCGGAGATCGAAGCGCAACGAGGTGGAACGCGCCGGGCGCTCTCGCTGACGAAGTCGGCCGCCGAGCGCGCGCCGGAGCGCGAGGACCTCCTCGTCCGCGCCGCACGCCTCGCCGAGGCACAGCACGCGTACGGCGACGCGCTCGACGCCTACACCCGGCTCGCGGCGCGGCATCCGGAGGACGCCGCGCTGGCGGCCGCGGTCGCGCGTCAGCGCGATGCGCTCGCGCGCGGGGTGCTCAAGGTCCCCCCGCCGTAGGCGCGTCAGTTCGGGGGCGGTGAAGCTGTCTCGCTCGGCGGGGGTGCGCCCTGCTGCTCTGCCGCTTGGAGCGGCCCGTAGCCATCGCGGCGATAGTAGTAGTAGCCCTCGTAGTAGTACTGGTTCTTGTTGAGGTTGACTGCGTTCAGCACGGCGCCGGCGATGGGAGCGTCGACGTCGCGGAGCTGTCGGAGACCTGTCCGCGCGAGACCGAACGTCGTCTTCAGCGCGCGAACGACGACGACGACGCCGTCCACGACGGTCGAGAGGATCGCCGAGTCCGTCACCGCGACGACCGGAGGGCTGTCGAGGACGATTCGGTCGAACTTGGTCGCGAGCTCGTCGAGCACGTGCCGGAACTTTTCGGACCCGACGACGTCTGCGGAGCTCGGCGGAATTGGCCCGCACGGAATGCAGGAGAGGTTCGGAACGATCGTCGGCTTCGCCGCTTCGTCGATCGTCGCCTCTCCGACGACGACGTTCATGAGGCCGACGTCTCCTGCACGACCGAAGATTCGGTGGAGGCGCGGGCGGCGGAGATCGCAGTCGAGGATGCAGACCCGCAGCCCGCTCTGCGCGAGCGAGACGGCGATGCTGACGGCGACCGTGGTCTTCCCCTCGGACGGCGCCGCGCTCGTGACGAGCAGCCGCTTGTACGGCTTGTCCGGGTTCATGAAGGTGAGGTTCGTGCGGAGCGATCGAGCCGCTTCGGCGATCCCGGAGGTCGGATCCTCGTGCACGATGAGCTCGGGCGGCAGCGCTCGCTTCGATTTCTCACGCGCGCGTCGGTTCTTCTTGGACCCGGCGCCGGCGACCCGCTCGTCTCCCGCCATCTCGGGAAGCAGTCCGAGGAACGTGACACCGAACCGCTTCTCGAGGTCTTCAGGTGTTTTGATCGTGTTGTCGAGCGTCTCGCGGATGAAGGCGAGCGCGATACCGAGGAGGAGACCGACGAGCGCGCCGATTCCGGCGTTGAGCCCGACGCGCGGAAAGATCGGCGACTTCGGTTCGGTCGGGAGATCGATGAGCCGGATGTTGTTCGTGTTCATCATCCGGCGGAGGTCCGCCTCTTTGAGCTGCTCGAGGAGCACCGCGTAGAGCTTCTCGTTCTGCGCGCGGAGCCGGTCGAGACGATGGAACTCGAGCTCCTTCAGGTTGAGGTCGACCGCCTTCTTCCGCGACTCTTCGTAAAGTCCGGCCTCGCCTTGTTCCTGCTGCTGGATGATCGCGACGTCACGTTCGACCGCTCGTTGAATCGTCTGGATCTCGTTGACGAGGGCGGTACGCGAGAGCGCGATTTTCTCATCCGCCTTCTTCACAGCGGGATAGTTCTCGCCCTTCCCCTCGGCGATGAGCTCCGCCCGCTCGCGCTCTGCGTCTTGATACTGCTTGCGAAGTCCGGCGAGGTGCCCGTTCGAGAGGAGCTCGGACGCGGGGATCTGGTCCGGCGTGTCGGTCGTGATCTTGGACAGCTCCTTGTGCCGCGCGGTGAGCTCTTGGCGCCGGAGCCGCGTGCGCGTGAGCGCGCTGTCGTACTCCTGCATCTCCATCCGGATCATCTTGGAGAGGTCGTCGAGCGTGCTCGACGGTAGATCGTTCTCCTTCTTGAACTCGTGGAGTGCGTTCTCGGTCTGTTCCAACTCATGCTTGAAGTGATCGAGCTGCCCCGACAGCCAGACGACGGTGTCGCCGGTCGCGCTGACCATCTTCTCGAGGTTCTGCGCGATGTACGCGCGGGCCACGGCCTCCGACAAGCGGCGCGCTTGTGCCGGCCTACCGTGCTTGAACTTGATGTAGACGAGGCGGCTGCCCTTGACCGGCTCGACGGTCATCGAGCCTCGGACCATGCCGATCGCGCCCTCGAGCGGCACGGGGGCGGTCGGGCGGTATCCCAGGAAGTCCGGATCGTTCTGGAGCCCCAGGTCGCGAGCGACGGTGGAGAGCACGCGATCGCTCTGGATGAGCCGGTACTGCGTCTCGTAGTACTCGCGCGTATCCCAGATCGCGCTCCATCCCACCAGCGGGTCGGTCTTGTTGCCGAGGGGCTTGATGACGTCGGGATCGAACTCGAGGAGCGTCGCCGCCTCGTACACGTTGGGGACGGATTTCGAGTAACCGAGCGCGATTCCCACGCCGAGGAGAAGGAACGCGAGCACGATCGGCCAGCGCTTCGCGATGGCGCGGAACCCCCACGCGAGGGCCTCTAGAGTTCCGCCCTCGGCTCGCGATTCCTCCGCCCCGATCGAATCCTGCTCCACCTTCGCGGTTTCCTATGACTATCCGCCGACCTTTGCCACTTGGTTGCGCGCGCGGCAAGTTTCGTTCGGAGCGGCGGATTGCCACACACGAGCCGTGCCCGCGCCGCTCAGGCGCTCAACGGATGGCCCGGACCCGAAGACTATCACCCACTTGCGCGAGCCGAAGCACGGTGTTGGCGGCGTGCTTGAGGGCGCGGCCGCGCCGCGTGCCCATGAGCCGGCCGTTGAGGTCGTGGCTCTTGCCGACGCGGTCGAAGCGCGCCTCCGCCTGCTGCGCGCGTGCGCGCGCGGGGAGCGCCCGCCGGACCTTCGCCATGATCTCGTGCGGGAGGACCCCCTGCGTGTAGACGACCGGCTTCGAGAAACCGGCCGCGACGAGCGCCCGGCGCATCGACGGGATCGAGAAGAGCTGAAGGTGCTCCGGTGGGCACAGCACCGACCAGTCCCCGCCGAGGACGCGGGCGCTGATACCGCGCCCGTGCGGCGTCGTCATGTAGAGCAGCCCGCCCGGACGGAGCACCTCGGCCGCTCGCCGGAGCATCGAGGGTGGATCCGTCACGTGTTCGATCAACTCGGACATGACGACGACGTCGAAGGGCGCGCCGGGGAGGGGGATCGTCCGGAAGTCTCCCTCGTAGAGGGGGCCGAGGCCGCGCGCCATGCCGGCGATGATCGCCGCGCGCGAGAACTCGACGCCGTGCGCGTCCCATCCGGCGTTCTTCGCCGCGCGCAGGATGCCGCCGTCACCGAAGCCGACGTCGAGGATGCGCCCGTTCTCTCTGTGCGGCGAGAAGGACTCGATGACATCGACGACGAGGCGATCGAGGAAGCTCGGGAGGACCCGTTCGGGGCCGGCCGCGTAGTGATACTTCGCGTAGAGCTCGTCGAGCTGCTCGGTCGTCGGGAGCGCGCCGACGAAGCTATGACCGCACCGCGGACAGAGCCACGCGTCCTTCTGCTCCGCGAGCTGTCGCGGCGGCGCTTCGCACACCGGACACCGAGTCCGCCTTGCCTCCATCGGGGCCGGACGATAGCGTGGAACGGCCTGGGCCGCGAACTCGCCGGGCCTCGCGCAGCACCGTGCGGTACGCGCTCGTTCTTCTCGACGTAGGGTCGCAGTTCGTCAGCATCGACAAGGCGATGGCGGGGCAGGCGCGAGCCGCCGTGGCTACGGGGGTTCCGCTCGACGTCTTCGTCGTGAACGCGACTCGATCGGAGACTGTCGATGGTGTCCGCTTCGTCAAGCACATGCCGATCCCGGCGTCGCTGACGCGCGTCGCGCGTTTGATGAAGATGCGACTCGTAGCGTCAGTCCCGGTCTTGCAGACCTACGACGTCGTCTTCCTTCGGTATCCGACCGCCATCGATCTCGATCCACTCGCGTTCGTGCGCGCGCGCTCGAAGGGACCGCGCATCGCGACGATCCACCACGCGAAGGAGGTTCGAGAGCAGCTCGCCATCTCGCGGTCGCCGGGCATGCTCGCGCGCGCCGGGCTCGAGTGGGTTCAGGGAAGGCGCATCGTCAGAGAGGTCGACGGCATCATCGGCGTCACAGACGAGATCAGGGACTTTCAGCTCGCGCGCGCGGGCGTCGACAAGCCGGCGCGCACGATCGCGAACGGCGTCGACGTGTCGACCGTCGCCCCGACGGGGTTCGTTCCCTTCGACGGCGAGGAGCTCCGCCTCGTCTTCCTCGCCAGCTCACACGCGCTGTGGCACGGGACGGATCGACTGCGGAAGAGCCTCGAGGCGTATCGCGGCCGCCGCCGCGTCGTCCTCGACATGGTGGGGCGCGGATCGAACCCGGCCGGGACGCGAGAGGTCTTCGGGAACGTGACGATTCGCCATCACGGGATGCTCCACGGCGAGGCGCTCGATCGTGTGCTCGCGCAAGGTACCCTCGCGATCAGCACGCTCGCCTTCTTTCGAACCGGGCTCCGGCAGGCGGCGGTGTTGAAGACGCGAGAATACGTCGCTCGCGGGCTCCCGACCGTGCTCGGGTACGAGGACATGGATCTCCCGGAGGACTGGCCGTTCGCGCTCCGGTTGCCGATCGACGAGAGCGTCTTCTCGCTCGACCCTCTCTTCGACTTTGCCGCCCGCGTCTCGTCGGCGCCCGGGGCCGCGCAGCAGATGAGGCGCTTCGCGGAGGGGGTCCTCGACTGGCGCGTCAAGGTACCGCGGTTCGCCGAGCTGGCAGAGGTCATGCTCGACCGTTCGCTGTGCTAGACCGACTCGGTCAATGGCCTCTACGCGCGAGTTGCTCGACATCGCGATTGAAGCGGAACAGCGCTTCGAGGGCGAGCGATGGGAGATTGGGGGCATCCACACGTGGCTCCTCGCGCGGTTCGCGCTCGGCATCCCAGCGCCGCCGGCACAAGAGCAAGAAAGCGAGGTACGGGCACTCGCTCGGCGGATCCGACAGCGTGTCGCCGCGGAACGTCGCCTCGTCGAAGCGGCATGGAAGGACCGCTCCGCCAACGATCGGCTTCGCCAGGCCGACGTGGTCTTCCTCACGCACACCGTCTGCAGGCAACTCGAGCGCGGGCGCTTCACCAATGTCTACACGACCCCGTTCGCCGACGAGCTCCGGGCGCGCGGGGCCGCGCTGCTCTCGATCGAGCTCCCGTTTCAGGCAGACTTCCGCTATCCGCGCGCCGAGCCATCGATCTACTTCCCCCACTGGCTCAAATGGCTCGGGGTCGACGACCCGCTGGACGCCATCGCACGGCTCACGAGACGACTCCCTGAGCCGACGGCGCTCACGCGCGAGGCCCACGCTGCCTGTCGCGATTGGCTCACGCGGCAGGGCGCGGCGACGGAGCTCCCGGCGCTCGCGACGTTGCAGTCGCAGGTGAGCTCGCTCCTCCTCCTGCGAGGGCTCTTCCGTCGCCTGCTCGCCGCCGCGCGCGCGCGCGCCGGTCTCCTCGTTACGTATCAGGTCCTCGAGGGGCTCGCGTTCGTCCTTGCCTGCCGTGATCTGGGCTTGCCGGTCGCGGACGTTCAGCACGGTGCGATCCGCAATCATGTCGCCTACGACGGAATTACGCGGGCGCCATCCGGCGGGTACGAGCTGATGCCGACGCACTTTTGGTGCTGGTCGGAGTCGGACGCCGCGATCATCGAGTCGTGGAACCAGACCCTCGGAGGTAGCCATCGTGTGCTCGTCGGCGGGAGTCCCTTGCTCCAACGGACGGAGGAGCGGTGCAGTGAGGCGCGCGACGAGATCGACGCGCTCTTGCGCGCGAGCGGCAAGAAGAGGTACGGCCTCGTCACGCTACAGCCTGGCGCGGCGAATGCGCCACCGGACTGGGTGCTCCAAGCGCTCCGTGAAGCTCCTTCCGACATCCTTTGGGGGATCCGGATCCATCCCATGATGTGGAGCGAAGAGGACGCGGTGCGCGCGCGGTTCGACCGGCTCGGCGCGGGCCGTTTCGACGTCACGCTCTCGTCGCGCCTCCCGCTCGTCTGCCTTCTCGCTCGCACGACCGTTCACGTCACGGGCTTCTCGAGCACAGTCCTCGAGGCGAGCTCGTTCGGCGTGACGTCGGTGACGTTCCACCCCGAGGCGCCATCGTTCTACCCCGACGTGGAGGCGGCTGGCCGTATGAACTTCGTGACCTCTCGCGACGAGATGGTTCGGGCGCTCGAAGCCGTCAGCGTCGCGCCGACCGCGCGCGCGACGAGCCACTTCGGAGATCGCCTCGGCGAGCTGCTCGGCTCGAGCCCCGTCAGTTGACCGTCGGGAGTCGGCGCACGACGGGCTTCTTGATCCTGATTTTCGGCGGAGCCGAAGCTCCTTCTTCGTCCTTCTTCGCCGGTTTGAACAAGGTCGACGGGGCGCCCTCGGGGATCGCGTGGTTCTTGCGCCAGATCTGCTCGTACTCGTCGATGCGGCGATAGTCCCACTGGATCATCATCTCGCGCAGACCGAGGAGCTCGACGGCGTTGAAGTTGACGGAGATGACCGCGGAGATCCGCGTCGCGTCACCGAGATCGAGGATGAACGCCTCGAGATCTCCGCCGTACTGCTGCTCGATCGACGCCCGGTTCACCGTGAACCACTCGGACCCCGGGTAGGGCGTCGCGAAGAACGGCTTCACCATGATGCCGAGCGTCTTCCAGGCCTCCATGTTCAGCCTGATCGACTCGAAGTCCTCCGCCGGGAATCCGATGATCTGGTTCGGGATCGGCCGGATACCGGCCTCGAGCGTCCAGAAGAAGCTCCGGATGTTCGTCTTCGGGGTCGCGCCTTTGCCGATCGTCTTCATCACGTGTGGCGCGAACGACTCATAGCCGTACACGAGATGACTGCATCCGGCGTCGCGCATCTCCTTCAGGATCCCCGGATTGCATAGCGTCGCGTGGCTCGTGCCCGACCAGTGGACGCCCTTCCACGTCTCGCCGAGCGGGCGGCCTTCCGCGAGATAGTCCGGCTGGAGGCCGTTCTCCTTCCAGAGCCTGCAGATCTCCTTCATCCACACGCGGCCGGAGTACTGGTCCATCGTCATCAGGTTCTCGTCGAGGAACGTGATGAAGTTGACGCCGTACTTGTCGTGAGCGTGCTTCGCGAGCCGGACGACGTACTCTGGGGAGTGGTAGCGGATGGAGCGCGTGTATGCGCCTGGACGGTCGAACTCGACGTTCGTGGTCCCGTCCTCCTCCTCGACGTACCGCATGTCTCCGGCGATGCCGAGGTGGTAGCAGTAGCGGCAGATGAGTGAGCACCCGTAGCTTGCGTTGATGTCGAGTCGACGCGAGGCCAGCATGCCGGCCTCGGAGTAGAGGACCTGGCTGTTGGGGAAGTAGACTTCCTCGAGCGGGAACAGATCCCAGGCCGGGAAGGGAAGCGTGTCGAGATCGTGCACGAGCTCACGCTGCGCGGCGACGTGCAGGCGACCGTCTGCGAGGCGCGAGATGGTCCCCGCGACGTCATCGAACTTGCGCGTGCCGGCGTCGACGCGCTCGAGCACCTCCGGGAAGGTCAAGAACGCCTCCCCGATCACGCCGACGTCGACCTCGGGCAGCCACGTCATCATCTCGCGGGGGAGGGACGTGAGGACCCCTCCCCCCAGCACGATGAGCGCGTTCGGCGCGAAGGCGCGCGCCGCGCGGACGATGCTCTTCACCGACGCGTACGCGGTCGTGATCCCGCCGAGCGCGACGACGTCCCAAGCGTCGGCCTCGAGCACCTCGCGCAGCACCTGCGCGCCCTTTCGCCAGGCGTTCTCGTCGTAAACTTGGACCTGGTGGCCCTTTTCCATGGCGATGGCCGCGAGGAGCGCGATCCCGTACGGGACGTGACGCGGGACGTCTTCCTCGCGGACGAGGGGGTTGACGAAGAGGATCTTGGCCATGGCATTCCTTGTGTTGCTGGTGCCCGTTAAGAAAGTTCGGCGACGAACGCCTCGAGCGGCATCGTCGTGATCCCGTCCCCGAAAATGATCCCGCCGCCGGTGCAGTTGATCGTCTTCGCGTCCGACTCGGCGACCATTTGGAGGAAGCACTCGCGGTACCACATGTACGCGGGGTCCGTATAAAACCAGGCGCCCAGGTCCGGGTTGCGGAGGCGCATGAAGATCGAGCCGAGGTTCTCCTTGCCGACGAGATCGACCGCTTCCCGATAGTACTGCGTCGCCTCGTATGGCGTGTCCTCGTAGTAGGCGAAGTCCATTCCCGTGAGCGCGACGCGCTTCTTTTCGAGGACCTCGGTCGCCATCATCCAGCAGCACGTGCCGACGTTCCCGCCGCCGTTGATGCATGGGAAGCCGTTCATCTCGAAGATCTCGCGCGTCGCGCTCTCGGGCGCGTCGGGATCATCGAGCATTGGGTTCCACCAGTAGACGTCCATGCCGCAGTCGACGACGCGCCGGACGACGGCCTTGGAGGCCGACGTGCTGAGCGCGATCTTCATCTTCGGCGCGTGTTCTGCGAGCAGGGCAAGAACCTCGCGGTTCGTCTCGAGCTCGGCGGCGAACGCGTCATCCATGTCCTGGCGCCGGAAGTAGTCGTCCTTACGGAGCGTCTCCTCCGTCAGCTCGGGGTCGCCGAACCAACGCACGATCCGCGTCGCATGCGAGTCGACGGTGACCACGAGGTGCGGGACGATTCCGTTCTTCAGGAGGTAGCGGATCGCGCTGTCGGTGCAGATGATCGTGCCGCGGTAGTCCTTCAGGTACCGCGCCGGGTCATGGCGCCGGATGCTCGGACCGGCGCCGACGATGACCGCCGAGTCACCTTCGCCGAGCGAGCTTCGACGCAGCGCCGCGAGCGAGCGGCCGCGCGCGCGGTGCTCGAAGTTGTCCTTCGCGTTCGCGACGGAGGTTGGACCGACACGGTGCCACGTGAGCGCGCCGAGCTCGGCGACGATCTTGCGGCCGAGGCCGCCGTCCGCGTCCGAGCTCTCGGCGGTCACTTCTCGTCGTCCTTCGCCGGTTTGGCGTCGGGTGCGGTCTTGTCCCAGATGACCTTCTTCTTCGCGACGAACGCGATGCTCCCGCCGAGCCGCTTCAACGCCTCTCGCTCGAAGCGCGCCTCGACCGTCTCCGGTACCTCGGTGGCGTCGGCGACCTCGACCTTCTTCTTCGTTTCGAAATTGCCTTTTAGGACACTCGACATGAGACCTCTTTCCTCTCGTTGGCGGAGCCGTTACGCGTCTTCGCCGCGCGCCTCGTAGAGCTGCTCGCGTTGGCCGACGTCGATCCAGTCCTCCTCGATCTCGAACGCACGCACGAGATCGCCGTGCGCGAGGCACGCCTCGAGCAGCCCTGGCATCGAGGCCTCACCCGGGGGGACGCGCTCGAGCACAGCGGGCGAGAGGACATACATCCCGGCGTTGATGATCCTTCCGTGCCGCGGCTTCTCCTCGATGCGCACGACGCGGGAGTCCTCGAGGTCCACGCAGCCAAACGGGATGGTGTGGAAGTACGGGCGGACCGCGAGCGTCGCTGCCTGTCCGCCGCTCTCGTGGAAGTCGAGCATCGACCCCAGGTCCGCCTGCGTGACGAGGTCACCGTTGAGGACGAGGAGCGGGACGCGCGGGCGTGAGGGCAGGAGTGACAGCGCGCCGCCGGTACCGAGGGGCCGCTCCTCGCGCAGGTACTCGATCGTGCAGCCGAACCGAGCGCCGTCGCCGAAGTGGGCTTCGATGACGTGCCCGAGGTAGTTGATCGCGAGGAAGATTCGACGCACGCCGAAGCCGACGAGGTGAAGGACCAGGCGCTCCAGGATCGGTCGTCCCGCGACGCGCACCATCGGCTTCGGTAGGTGCGTCGTGATCGCGCCGAGGCGTGTTCCGCGGCCTCCCACCATGATCACCGCCCAGTTTTCGCGGTCGTCAGCGCGGAGCACGTCGTGGAGCTGATGGAGCCCGACGAGCAACCCTTTCTCGTCGACGATCGGGATCGCGTCGAGGTGTCGCGCGTGCATGAGGTCGAGGACCGCGGTCCGGCTCAGGCTCGGCTCGACGGCCGTGAACGAGCGGTTGAGGAGACCGGTCAGGGGGGTCTCGAGCGATGCCCCTCCGAGGAGCGCGCGCCGCGCGTCGCCGTCGGTCATGATGCCGACGATGTCTCCGCGTTCACCCGTCGCGACGGCGACACGCATTCCACCACGTTCGAGCGTGAGGAATACGTCGCGCAGCGTCCCTTCGATCGAGACCTGCCACGGGTGGCGAAGCGCGGCGCTCGACATTTACGCAGCAGCCTCCCAGACGTTGTGTCGGAGCTTCCACGTGTCGCCGTCCTTCCTCCAGAGATGAGGCGAGCGGAACTCGTCGGCGAGCGCGAGGAAGCTCTCCTTCGTCATCACCGGTCGCGCGAGCTCCGCGTGAGCGCGCGGGAAGGTCTTCTCGTCGATCGTGAGGTACTGGAAGAGCTCGTCCGCGAAGCGGTCCGGGAACTCGCCGTCGAATCGTCGCACCAGCGCGACCGCCTCGTCGCGCGTGACGTCCCCCGAACGCACCTCCTGGGCGGCGTCGTACGAGGCGCGGCCGAGGCCGAACTTGATCCAGGTCGTCCAGTAGTGAAGGTCGTCGATCCGATCGTCGATCGAGTTGTACTTGCTGTACGTGCCGGGGGTCCGCTCGGGCGAGGCCTCGAAGTTCCCGTTCTCGACCGCGCAGTAGTAGCAGGCTTGCGGGTGCCACTTCAGGTAGTAGCCGAGGTAGTGAACCTCGACCTTCTTCTGAGCGAGTCGCTCGGGATCCTCGGGAAGGTAGGGGGCGACGTCCACGGCGCCGAGGCCGAAGCGTCGATCGAGCTCCGTGAGCGACGTTCCGCTCAGGAAGACGCGGTCCGGATCGCCTAGGGCGTAGTACCTGTAGTCGCGCTTCGCCTGACCGAAGTCCTTGATCGCGTTGCCGTACTCCGCCTCGTTTTCGCCGTAGAAGACGAGCGGGATGTCGAAGAGGGTGGCTAGCTTCGGGGCGAGGTTCTTCTGGCCGAGAATGAACGGCTGGAAGGGATGGAAGAGGTTGTCGACCGCGAGGCGCGTGAGCAGCCGCTGCGTCCGGCCGTTCGGCGTCATGAGGTAGTTGTCGAACCCGGCGTGGATCCAGCCCTGCTGGTTGCGCCATCCCCACTCCGTGTAGATGTGCGGTGCCCAGGTGCACGTGAGCGGGTGCATCCCGTACTCGTATTTGAGCTTGTACGCCGCGTAGAAGCTGTCCTTGCCGCCGGAGCCCGGGACGAGGCAATCGTACTTTCCGTCGTTGCGCCGGTACCTGTCGCAGAGTGCGCGGAGCTCGCGGTCCCGTTCCACCCAGTCGATCGACTTCTTCTTCTCGGCCACGCGGCAGGCGTCGCAGACGCCCTCGGCATCGAGCGCGAGGACCTCCTTCTTCGTGTCCTTCGTATGCTCGAACTCGACGGCGGAGTTCGGGCGCTGATTCGACATCACGCACCGCGTGCAGAACCGTACGGTGGACGGAAGGCCGTAGAAGGCAGGAAAAGTCTCGGACATAGGGGCTCCGGGCGGATCGGCGGTTCTATAACGCGGCGAGGTCCCGCGGTCCATCGGCCGACATGGTGGGTGCGCCGAGCGCGCTGGACGTTCACGAGGATCAGAGCTCGATCGCGTCGTCGACCGCATAGTCGCGGGTCGCGATGTGGCCGATGAGCTCTTCGACGCGCATCGGAGAGAGGCCGCCGCCCGGACGCTTCATCGCCAGCATGTCGGCCACGAAGCGCGTGCCGGCTGCGATCGGCACGCGCGCGACGATGCTGCGCCGTGCCGCATCGACGTTACGGCGCTCCGCGCTGCCGACCCGCTTGCGGGTGTCACCGAGCGCGAGCTCGACCGCGCGGATGCTGCGGACGAGCTCGCCCAGCTCCGCGGGTGCGAGCGAGGCCCGGTGGTCGGGACCAGGCAGCGCCTTGTCGGTCGTGAAATGTTTCTCGATGATGCTCGCGCCGAGGGCGACCGCCGCGATCGATGCGACGAGGCCGTCCGTATGGTCGGAGTAGCCGACCGGGAGACCGAACGCGCGGGCGAGCGTCTCGATCGCGCGGAGGTTCGTCTCCTCGATCGGCGCCGGGTACTCGGTCGTGCAATGGAGGAGCGACACGCGGCTGACGAGGGCCGCGTGGCCCTCGTCGCTCGACAGCGCGTCGCGGGGGCGGAGCGCTTTCGCGAGGTAGGTCGACGCAAGCACGCCGAGCGCGTCCTCGATGTCGCCGAGCGTGCTCATGCCGGAGGAGAGGATGAGAGGGAGCGCAGTCCGCGCCGCAGCCTCGAGGAGAGGACGATGGGTGATGTCACCGGACCCGAGCTTGAGCCGTCCGACGCCGAGCTCGACGAGGAGTCCCAAGCTCTCCTCGTCGAACGGCGTCGACATGAACTCGATCCCGCGCGCCCGCGCGTGCGCGGCGAGGTCTGCGAAGTCGCGCGGCGCCAGCTGCAGGCGCTCGAGCATCGCGTGCTGGCTCTCGCCCTCCGCGGTCGTGACGCGCTGGTAGTCGGCCTTCGGTGCGCGCGCGCTGACGAGCTTCTCGGCGCGGAACGCCTGGAACTTCACCGCGTCGGCGCCGGCGGCGGCGGCCTCGTCGATCAGCCTGCGCGCGAGATCGACGGAGCCGTTGTGGTTCACGCCGGCCTCCGCGATGATGAACGTCTTCGGTCGCGCCATTTGCGTCTCCAGGCAGTCCTTGCTGTTCGGGCCGCGGCCGCGGTACGTAGTAGGCCTCATGCCTGAGGCGCCGAGCCGGCCTCCTGGAAGCGTACCTCGTCTCATCGCGCGCCTCGACATCAAGGCGCCGCAGGGCCTCGTGAAGGGCATCCACCTCGAGGGGTTTCGCGTCGTCGGCGATCCCGGCGAGCGCGCGCCAGCGTACTACGAGGGCGGCGCCGACGAGCTCGTCTACATGGACGTCGTCGCGAGCCTCTACGAGCGCAACAGCCTCACCGAGCTCGTCTCGGCGACGGCCGAGCGCATCTTCGTCCCGCTCACCGTCGGCGGCGGCATTCGCAGCGTCGACGACGTTCATCGCCTCCTTCGCGCGGGCGCGGACAAGGTCGCGATCAACACCGCCGCGATCCGAAGGCCGGAGCTGATCCGCGAAGCCGCGCGGACGTTCGGCTCGCAGTGCATCGTCCTCTCCGTCGAGGCGAAGCGGCGCGCGAAGGGCACGGGCTGGGAGGCGTACACCGACAACGGGCGCGAGCGGACCGGGCGCGACGTCGTCGAGTGGATCCAGGAAGCTTGCGACCTCGGAGCTGGAGAGGTGCTGCTCACGAGCGTCGACCGTGAGGGGACGCGACGAGGCTTCGACCTCGAGCTCGTCGCCGCGGTCGGCGCGAAGCTCTCGGTGCCCCTCATCGCGTGCGGTGGGGCGGGGAAGGTCGACGACATCGCGAGCGCGCTCGAACGCGGGGCCGACGCCGTCGCGCTCGCGAGCGTGCTCCACTACGACATGGAGACGTTCGCCTCGTTGAAGGCCGGCCTCCGCGATCGTGGCTTCGAGGTGCGCTCGTGACCCGCGTCGTCGTCCTCGATTACGGGCTCGGTAACCTCTACAGCGTCATCAAGGCGCTCCGGCACGAGGGGGGCGACGTCGTCGTCTCCTCGAACGGCGCCGAGCTCGAGGACGCGTCGCGCGTCGTCCTCCCAGGCGTCGGCGCCTTCGCCGACGGGATGCGCGAGCTCGACGGGCGCGGCCTCGTCGAGCCGCTGCACCGGTACATGGACCGCGGGCGCCCGCTCCTCGGGATCTGCCTCGGCATGCAGCTCCTCCTCGGCGCGAGCGTCGAGTTCGGGCACACCGTCGGCCTCGGGCGCATCCCCGGGACCGTCGTGCGGATCGTCGTCGGCGCCGGCGCGAAGGTCCCGCACGTCGGGTGGAACGCGCTCGTCGAGTCGCGTCCGTGGAAGGAGACGCCGCTCGACGGTCTCCAGGACCAACGGCCGATGGTCTACTTCGTTCACTCGTACGCCGCGGAGCCGACGAACGCCGCGGATCGCCTCGCCGAGGTCGATTACGGGGGGGCTCGTCTCACCGCCGCCGTCGCGCGCGACAACGTCGTCGGCGTCCAGTTCCATCCCGAGATGAGCGGCCTGGTCGGTCTCGCCGTCGTCCGCCGGTTCCTTCGCGGATAACCTCGTGTTCACCGTCCTCACGACCGGAAGGCAGGACTGGGGGATCCTCCGGAGCACGTGCCGTCACCTCCGCGCCGCCGGGACGCCCGCGCGGATCGTGGCGGGAGGAATGGCGCTCTCTTCCTTTCACGGCGCGAGCGCGCGCCTCATGGAGGAGGACGGCTTTCCTCCGGCGGCGCGGCTGCCGTGGATCGAGGACGGCCGGTCGATCCACGAAGAGGCCGCCGTCGCTCTTCGTCTCGTCGGTGAAGAGCTCGCCGCGCATCCGCCGGCCGCGCTCCTCCTCGTCGGCGATCGCTTCGAGACGATCAGCGCCGCCGTCGCCGCGACGCTCCACCTCGTGCCCGTCGTGCACCTCCACGGCGGCGAGGAGACGGAGGGCGCGTTCGACAACGCGCTGCGCCACGCGATCACGAAGCTCGCGCATCTCCACCTCGTCGCGCACCCACGGTACGCCGCGCGTGTGCTGGCGATGGGAGAGGACCCTGCCACCGTTCACGTCGTCGGGGCCCCCGGTCTCGACAACCTGAACCGCGACGACCTTCCGGATCGCGCCGCGCTCGAGGAGCGGCTCGGCATCACGCTCGAGCCGCCGGTCGTGATCGTGACCCTCCACCCGACGACGCTCGGCGCGTCGGACCTCGAGCTGCGTTCTCTCCTCGAGGCGATGGACGCGACGCCCGCGACCTACGTGATCACGTTGCCGAACAACGACCCCGGCGCGGCGGCGATCCGCTCTGCCTTGCGCGCGGCCGCCGAGAAGCCGCGCCGTGCCGCGGCCGAGGCCCTCGGCGAGCGCTTCTACTGGTCGCTCCTCCGCGAAGCCGACGCGATCCTCGGAAACAGCTCGAGCGCGATCATCGAGGCGCCTGCGGTCGCGCTCCCTGCCGTGAACGTCGGCACCCGGCAAGGCGGGCGCGTTCGTGCGCCGAACGTGCTCGATGCGCCGCCGGACGCCACCGCCGTCTGCGCCGCGCTCGCGCGCGCTCTCGATCCGGCATTCCGCGCCTCGATCGCGGCGGCGAGCAAGGCCACCTTCGGCGACGGGCACGCCGCCGAGCGCATCGTCGACATCCTGCGCGCGTGGCGGCCTCCGCGGCCGCCGATCAAGCGTCACCGCCTCGAGGGTGCGTCTTGAAGCGTGAGCTCGTCGTCGTCGGTGGGGGTGAGCACGCCCGCGTGGTCATCGAGGCCGCGCAGCTCTCCGGGCAGTGGAGCGTGGTGGGCTACACCGACGTCGCCGCCGTCGTCGAGACGAGCGAGCGTCTCGGCGTCCGCTGGCTGGGGGACGACGACGCGTACGTCGCCTCGGGCTCGGGGGCGGCGGTCGTGCTCGGGATCGGTCTGACGATCGGCCGCCCAGCGACCTCACGTCTGCGCGCGCTCGGGTGCTACCGCGACGCCACGCTCGCCGCGGTCATCCATCCGAGCGCGGTCGTCTCGCCGACGGCGACCATCGCGCCTGGAGCCGTGATCCTCGCACGCGCGGTCGTCAACTCCGGCGCGAGGATCGGCGCCCACGCGATCGTGAATACGGGGGCGATCGTGGAGCATGACGTGGCGGTCGGCGTCCACGTGCACCTCGGGCCCGGGGTCGTCATTGGAGGGGGAGCGGAGATCGGAGACCACGCGCAGGTCGCGCTGGGCGCGTGCGTCCGGGATCACGTCCGCGTCGGACGCGAGGCGGTCGTCGCGATGGGTACGGTCGTGGTGCGCGACGTCGCCGACGGAGAGCGCGTGGCCGGCGTCCCGGGGCGGCCGTTCAACGCCGGCTGAGGAGCGCGTCGGCGACGAGGAGATCGAGCGGTCCGTCCACGTCGACGCTGCGTTCGGGAGCCATGACGTACGCCGCCGTTTCGGGGCCGACGAACATGCGCTGCTCGCGGAACCAAGCGACGTCGAAGCCGTAGACCGCGCCGTTCGGGACGTACGCCTTCGGCAGCGCTTGCCGCTGTAGGCCGGTAGGGAGGTCCGGAAACAGCGGCACGAGACGATCGCCGTCGGCGAGCGTGTACATCCAGTACGGCGACTTGCCCGGCTCGGTCACCGCGACGACGCTCGAGCGGCCGAGGCGGTCCATCAGCGCGAGCGCGCCGTCGATGTCGGCGCCGGTTCGCAGCGGCGAGGTCGCCTGGAGGAGGACGCCGATCTCGAATCCCCCCCCGACGGCGTCGAGCGCGTGGAGCACGACGGCGTCCATCTTCGCGCTGTCCGATGCGAGCTCCGGCGGGCGGACGAAAGGAGCCTCCGCGCCGGCGGCGACGGCTGCCGCGCGGATCGCGTCGTCGTCCGTCGTGACGATCACGCGATCGACGTGGCGCGAGGCGCGGGCGGCCGCGACCGACCACTCGACGAGCGGGCGGCCTCCGCACGAGGCCACGTTCTTTCCCGGGAGCCCCTTCGAACCTCCACGCCCGGCGACGATGGCGAGCACGCGGCGCTGATGCAGCATTCGCGAACGTGCATAGCATCGGGTGGCGAGCTTGGCACGACGCCGGTTCGGGACTACCGTCCTCGGCCTCGCCGCCATGCACGCACGCGCGTCGCGACTTTCGGCCGTGCTCAGCGGCGCGTGGCGGCGCGCGCGAACCCTCGTCCGTTCGCACGCGGCGATCTACCTCGCCGGAGCGCTCCTCTCGCGCATCGCGGGCGTCGCGCTCATCCCCCTCTACACGCGGCGGCTGACGCCGGACGACTACGGCGAATACTCGATCGCGACGGGGATGCTCCAGCTCCTGCCCACGTGCGCGTCGCTCGGGCTGACCGCAGGGCTCTCTCGCGTCTACTTCGGCACCGACGACCGCGCCGAAGGCGAGCGGAAGATGGGCGCCGTCGCGCGCGGGATGATGGTCGTCGTCCTCGTGCTCCTCGGCGCTCTGGCTGTCGCGATCCACCTCGGCGTCGATTCGTCGCTCTTCGGTGTCACGCGCCGGCATCTCCTGCTCGTCGTCGCGGCCGGCGTTCCGGCGGCGTTCGCGATGGTGCCCGACCTCTACTACCGCGCCGTGCAACGGCCGGTCCCGGCGGTGCTCCTCCAGCTCTTCGGGTTCGTCCTCTCGACGTCGTCGGGGCTCCTCCTCGTCCTCGGGTTACGCCGCGCGCTCGACGGCGCGCTCGAGTCGGTCGTCCTCTCTCAAGCGGCCCTCGGCGTCTTCGCCGTCCTCTTCGTGCTCTTGCGGCTCCCCGCGCGGGACGTCATCGGGGAGACCCGTGCGGCGCTCGCGTTCTCGATCATGTTCGTTCCCCACTTCGTGGCGGGGTGGCTGCAAGTCACGGCCGACCGGTGGGTCCTGACCGCGTACGGCGCGGGCGCGGAGCTCGGTAAGTACTACCTCGCGGTCCAGATCCTCTCGCCGATCCCGATGGTCATCACCTCGTGGAACAGCGCCGAGGCGGCACGGTACGGTGAGCTCTATCGAGAAGAGGGGCCCGAAGCGGCGTATCGGTCGATCGGCAGGCTGACACGCCAGTACCTCCTCGCGGCCACACTGCCCGGGCTCGCGATCCTCGCCGGCGCGCCGCTCTTGCCGCTTCTCGTCGGACCGAAGTTCCTCGGTGCGCTCGCGCTGCTTCCGTTCATGGGGCTCGGCTACATCCTCGACTCTCTCTACTACCCGGCCACGAACTACATCTTCTACGTCGGCCGCACCGGGCTCATTCCCATCGTCACGACCGTCACGGCCGTCCTCGGGACGGGCCTCTCGATCCTGCTGTTGCCGCGCTTCGGGCTCGCCGGGCTCGTTGCGGCGCGCGTGTTCAGCGCGGCGCTGCGGAGCGGCGCGATGCTGGTCGCGGCCAGGATTGCCCGACCACGGTGACGCTGCTAAGCATCCGTCGTGCGCGAGTCGCTCCTCGAGATCCTGGCTGCGCCGACGACCGGCGCTCGCCTCGAGCTGAAGGTCACGCGGCACACGGGCGACGTCATCGACGAGGGCGAGCTCGTCGCCACCGACACCGGCGCGGTGTATCCGATCGTCGACGGCATTCCTCGCTTCGTCCCGAAGACGGGCTACACCGACACGTTCGGCAAGCAGTGGAACCTGTTTCGCACGACGCAGCTCGACAGCGCGACGGGGGCCGCCTACTCGGAGAAGCGCTTCACGACCGAGACCGGGTGGTCGCGTGACGATCTCGACGGCAAGCTGGTCCTCGACGCAGGCTGCGGCGCAGGGCGCTTCGCCGAAATCGCGGCGCGCTACGGCGGGCGGGTCGTCGGGCTCGACATGTCGTCGGCGGTCGACGCCGCGAAGGAGACGCTCGCGGCCTACCCGCGCGCGGAGCTCGTCCAGGCGAGCTTGCTCGAGCCGCCGTTCAAGCCCGGGGCGTTCGACTTCGCGTATTCGATCGGCGTGCTCCAGCACACGCCGGATCCGGAAGGCGGACTCTCGACCGTCGTCGGATGCGTCCGTCCAGGAGGCCGCTTCGCGTTCTCGATCTACGCGCGCCGCCCGTGGACGAAGCTGAACGCGAAGTATCTCATCCGGCCGCTGACGCGCCGGCTCCCGTCGGACCTCCTCCTCGATGGAATCAAGGCGGTCATGCCCGTCGTCTTCCCCGTCGCCGATCGCGTGTTCCGCATCCGCGGGCTCGGCCGCCTCGCGCAGTTCGTCGTACCGGTCGCCGTTTACGTCGACGAGAAGGGGTTCACGGAGGAGCAGCGCTACAACGAGGCCATCCTCGATACGTTCGACATGCTCTCCCCGCGCTTCGACTCGCCGATGACGTGGCAGGAAGCGGAGCGCGTCCTGCGGGGCGCCAACGTCACGAGCTTCCGCTTCCGCTCACGCGTGCCGCTCGTCATCAACGGCGTGCACTGAGGTCGCTTCACGCAGCGCGCCGACCGCGGCGACGCGCGAGCTCGACGAGCGCCGGGTTCGCGGTGGTTCGTGCGCGGGCCGGCGCGGCGACGCGATCGGCGATGCCGCTCAGGAGACACCCGTAGAACGGAAGGAACGGCACGCGGTAGCGCGCGAGGCTGCCGAAGTTGAAGGTCACGAGCCCGACGAACGCGCAGCCGATGAGCGTCACGACGAAGCACATCAGGAGGAACGGCGAGCGCTGCACGTGCGCGATGACGCCGCGGAAGCCATGGACCTTCACCGCTCTCAGGAGGAGATAGGTGATGAAGGTCATCTCGACCGCGCTCACGAGCGCGGACACGTTGTGGACGTCGAAGAGCTGCGGACGGAGGAGTGCGTTGAAGAGCCCGATCGGAATGCGGAGGAGCTGCCCGCCAAAGGACTGCGGTACCTCGCCATCGTCCATCGCGAACGTTGATGTGCCGCCGGCGGTCGTCCACGCACGCTGCTGGGTGGCGACCGTCTCCCCGAGGTTCGCGACGCCGAGGGACGGGATCAGGCGCGTCAGGGCCAGCATGCCCACCGCGAGCGCGAGCACGCCGAGGAGCACGTACGCGGGTCGCAGCCGCGCCGCCTTTTCACCGACGCCGCCGCCGCGCTCGGCGACGTAGTGCACCGCGAAGCCGACGAAGAGCGGCGCGAGCGCCGGAGCCCGAAACAGGTAGAGCAGCGTGAAACCGACCGGCGCTGAGAGCACGAGCAGGAGCCAGCGTCTCTGAAAGAAGCCGCGCCACGCCGTAAGCAGCGCGCCGATCCCCATGAGCGCGAACGCCTCCTTGTTGAAGGTCGCGGTCCAGAAGGCGACCGACGGAAAGATGACGGTCGCGAGGAAGATTCGCTGCCAAGGGATCTCGCGCGCGGCCGCCCGACACGCGGCGAAGATCGCGGTCGCGCCGAGGAACGAGAGACCCGCGACGAAGACGTTCGCGGCGTACGTCGAGCCGCGAAAGACGTAGACGATGATCGTCGCGATCGCGTGCATCGAGGACGTGTTTCGACCGCCGCCTCCGTAGACGACCTCGTCGAACATGCTCGGTCTCTGGAAGAGGAGGGCTAGCACCTCGGGCGCGACGAAGGAGAAGTTGACGTCCAGGAGCGTCGAGATCTGGACGCCGGTCGACAGGTACAAGAGGGCGTCGCCGCCGCTGTAGATGACGCGCGTGTAGAGCATCTGCGCTGCCGACGCGACGAGGTACTCGACGAACGCGAGCCAGATCCAGCGACGCATGCTTCGCTCGAAGCGCGCGGCGACGAACGCGACGAGCCCCGTGAGGAGCAGTATCGCGATCAACGTCATCCCCGCTTCGAGCACGTCGTCCTCGCTCGGCTAGGCCTCGAGCGTCGTTCGCACGGCCCGCGCGAAGAGCTTCGAGACGACCTCGGCGGAGTAGCGTTCCTCGATCGTCCGCCGCGCGGCGGCGCCCATCGCGCGGCGAAGCTCCGGCGACGTCGCGAGGCGCTCGAGCGCCGCGACCCACTCGTCCGGCGTCGATGCGAGGATGCCGTTGTCGCCCGCGCCGAGGAGATCGCTGTTCATGCCGACCGGTGACGCGACGACGGGGCGGCCCGTCGCCATGAACTGCAGCGCCTTGAGCCCGCACTTGCCGCGAGCGAATTCGTCGTCGGGGAGGGGCATGATCCCGACGTGCCCGTCGCCGACCGCCTCCGCCTCCCCGTGCTCGGACCACGGCACGAACACGTTCTCGGCGCCGGCGATCGGGCGATCGGGCGGGCGGTTGCAGATCACCTTCACGACGATCGGACGCCGGGCAGCGAGGCGCTCGAGCGCTTCGCGAGCGTGCTCGAAGTGCGCCAGCGTATGGAGCGAGCCGCTCCAGACGACGACGAAGCGAGGGTCGGAAGACTCCGGGATGATCGGATAACGCTCCAGCTCGATGCTCGTAGGAACGACGAAGACGTTGCCGTTGCGGCGTCGCGCGTACGCCGCGAGGTACTCGTTGCCGGCGAGCACCCCGCTCGCGAGGCGGCAGATGGTCGCCGTCTTGCCGTAGAAGTGGAGGCGAGAGAAGACGCCGTTCGCCTTCGAGGCCGCGCTCTGGTGCGCGCTGAGCCAGATCGCGTCGTCGATGTCGTAGAACATCGGGACGCCTTCCAGGCCGAGGAGGCGCTCGTAGACGGCGGGCCCGAGGAGGGCGGCCTCGCGGACGACGACGGCCGCGTCATAGCTCCGCGCGCGCACGACGGGCGCGAGCCGCCGTACGAAGTCATAGACGACCCACGCCGCCTTCTCGGCGCGCCGGCCGTTCTGGTAGAGCAGCTCCGTCAGGCGGGGCGACTCGAACGGGGCGAAGTCGAGATCGATGCCCTCGTGGTGCGCGAGGCGTGGGGCCCATTGCTCGAGCCGGAAGCGCTGGTTGGGCGCGATCCCTCTTGCCTTCGACGCGAGGACGAGGAGCCGCAGCCGCCGGGGCTCGGCGCTCCTCGCCGGTGCGGGGATGTCCTTGCTCAGAAGAGACGCTTGGACCACGTGTCCGGGGTCTTCTCGTTGATGATCTCGAGATCGAGGTGGTACTTGAACGGTCGCGGACCGCGCGTCCGGATGTAGTCGATCATCTGCCGAAGGCCGTCCTCGAGCTTCACGCGTGGCTTGTAGTCGAGGAGGCGGCGCGCCTTGTCCGCCGAGCAGTTCGCGAGGTAAACCTCCTGCGGGCGCCCGCGCGTGTAAGAGCTCTCCAGCTTGAAGCCGATGAGCTTCGCGGTGATCTCGGCGAGCTCGTTGATGGTGACGAACTCGTCGTCTGGGCCGATGTTGATGATCTCGCCGACGCAACGGTCGTCGAGCGCCATCTGCTTGAGCGGCGCGACGTCATCCGAAATGAAGCTGAAGCAGCGGCGCTGGTTGCCGTCGCCGTAGATGTACGGTTGCCGCCCCTGGAGCATCATGTTGATGAAGATGCTCGCGACGTTCCGATACGGGTCATCGTACTTCTGTCGGGGCCCCACGATGTTGTGCGGCACCGCGATGACCCACTGCATCCCGTGAACCTCCGCGAGGTTCTGGAGGATGAGCTCCGACGTGTACTTGCCGATGCCGTACGGATCTTGCGGCTTCGGCGTCATGTCCTCGGTGAATGGGACCTTGTTCGTTCCGTAGCGCGCCATGGACGAGCACATCACGAACCGCTTCACCTTGTTCGCGATCGCGGCGGTGATCATGCCCGTCGACGCCGTCACGATGTTCTGCGTGATCATGTGCGGCGAGAAGACGGAGAGCCCTTCGTAGGCCGTCGCTGCGCAGTGGTAGACGAGGTCTACGCCGCGCATGTGGTCCTTCAGCTTGCCGAAGTCGTTGCAGTCGTACTGATAGAACTCGACGCCGCTCGGGACGTTGTCCAGGTATCCGCCGATCATGTTGTCGACGCCGACGACCTCGTGACCGTCCGCGAGGAACGCATCCGCGAGGTGGCTCCCGAGGAAGCCCGCGACACCGGAGATGAAAACGCGCTGTTTCGCCATGGAGCTTCTCTCGATACCGTTCGTAGCCCAGCCGGGGCGCGGTGTTCACGAACGCAGCCTTTTTAGCCGTGCGCCGGGCCGATGGCTAGCTCTGGTCACGCTCGAGAGCGCGGTAGAGCCGCTCGTACCTCGCCACTCCGACGCGCTCGAGCCCGAACCGCCGGTCGGCGACGTCGCGGCCGGCGGTCACACGGTCGGCGAGCGGCGCCGTCGCGAGCGCGACCGCGCGGTCCGCGCCGGCGGCAAGGGCCTCGTCGTCGTACGAGTCGAGCACGATGCAGGCAGCGGCTTCTGCTGCGAGATCGGCCTGATCTCCGATGTCCCCGTTGAGGACGACCGGAAGGCCGCATGCGAGGTACTCCGCGACCTTCGTCGGGCTCGACCCTTTCTTGGAGAAGCAGCTCTTGATGAACGAGATGCCAATATCGGCGGCCGATAGGTGCTGCGGCATTTTGTCTGGCTGGACGCCGCGAACGGCGATCGAGCTCTCGTCGAGGCCGGCGGCGCGCAGCAATCCGACGAGCGCCTCGGGCGCGCTCTTGCTGAGAAGGAGGAAGCGGACACGGCGTCCCGCCGCTCGCCGGCGCACCACACCCGCGAACCGCGCGATCTCGTCCTCGCGATACCAAGAGCCGAGCGATCCCGCGTAGACGAGGACGAGGTCGTCCTCCCAGCCGAGGCTCTGGCGGACGTGGTCACGTGCTGCGCGGTCGAAGCGGAAGGCGTCGAGGTCGACGCAGCACGGGATGGTCTCGACCTCCGTGCGTGCTCCGAGCCAGCCGCGCGCGCCAATCCAGCGCCGCAGGGCGTCGGTCAGGAAGACGACACCCTCTGCGCGCCGGAACGCGCGTGCCTCGTACCGCTTCACGAGGCGGTACTCGATGCGATCGGTGGTCCAGTAGCTCGCGTCGACGTACTCGTCGCCGATCATCCCGCGACAGTCGAAGAGGAGCTTCGCGCGCGGTACGACGCTCGCCACGACGTCGGCGATCGCGGTGGGCAGGTAGCTCCGTCCATGGACGATGACCGGACGCCGGGCGAGCGCCGTCGCGAGCGCGCGATGGGCTCCGAGCGCCGACTCACGGACCTTCACGCTCAGGCGCGGATCTCGCCGGCGGCGGAGCGGCGCCCAGCGGATGTTCGCGCGGGTGAGGTCGGCTCGCAGTCGGTCGATCTCGTCGTCCGTCGCCTCGGGGAGCTCGTAGCTGAGGAGATCGAACTCGACGCCGCGCTGCGCGAGGCGCCGCAAGTACGCGAGGACCTGTGAGCTCCCGAGCCCCTCGAGCATCCCCGTCTGCGAGATGTACAGTGCACGCATCAGCTCAGGGCGGCGGTGCCTGTGAAGCGCTCGCGCGTCGCGCGCCCCTCTTGCTGGACGTCGGCGCGCTCGATCACCTTGATCACCGTCCGGAAGAGGATCGCGAGATCGACGGCGAGCGACTGGTTCTCGACGTACCAGACGTCCGACTCGAGCTGCTCCTCCCAGGTCGCGTTGTTGCGGCCGTGGACGGAGATCCACGAGGTCACGCCCGGACGGACCTCGTGCCGGCGCGCGTGCCGCCGCGAGTAGAGCGGGAGGTACTCGAGAAGGAGCGGACGCGGTCCGACGAGGCTCATGTCGCCGCGAAGCACGTTCCAGAGCTGAGGGAGCTCGTCGAGGCTCGACGCACGGAGGAGCTTCCCGAGGCGTCCGAGCCGAACCTCGTCCGGCTCGTCGCCGTCCCGCATCGTCCGGAACTTCAGGATGGTGAACGGCTTCTCGTGAAGACCGGGCCGGACCTGCCGGAAGAGGACCGGGGATCCCATCGCGACACGAATGGCGACCGCGGTCGCGCCCATCACCGGAGCGAGCACCAACAGGCCGGTCGCGGCTCCGACGACATCGATGAGCCGCTTCGCGTTCATGTCCGCTTCGGCGCCTCGAGCACGCCGTCGATCACGCGGCGGATGTCGTCGTCGTCGAGGCCGGACCCGCTCGGCAAGCACAGGCCTCGCTCGAAGAGCTCCTCCGCTACGCCGCCGCCGACGCGCGGCGCCGCGGCGAACACGGGCTGCAGGTGCATCGGCTTCCAGGCGGGCCGGGCCTCGATGTCGAGCGACTCGAGGTGCCGGCGGATCTCCTCCCGCGTCGCGCCGAAGACGTCGGGATCGATCTTCACGACCGTGAGCCAGTGCGTCGCGGAGCCCATTTCCGCTTCGCGAACGACCTCGATGCCCGGGACGCGACCGAGCTCGGCGCAATAGAGGTCGTGGATCGCGCGGCGTCGCGCGACGCGGCCGGAGAGGCCCTTGAGCTGCGCCCGTCCGAGCGCTGCCAGCAGCGCGCTGAGGCGATAGTTGTAGCCGATGGTGGAGTGCTCGTAGTGCGGGGCCGGATCGCGCGCCTGCGTCGCGAGGAAACGAGCGCGGTCGGCGAGCTCACGCTTCGTCGTGACGAGCATCCCGCCCCCGCTCGTGGTGATGACCTTGTTCCCGTTGAACGAGAACGCCGCCATCGGCGCGAAGGACCCTGCTGGACGTCCCTTGTACGTCGCGCCGAGCGCCTCCGCCGCGTCCTCGATCACGGGGACGTCGTACTTCGCGCAGGCGGCGAGGAGCGGGTCGTAGTCGGCGCACTGTCCGTAGATGTCGACGACGATCACCGCCCGCGGGAGCCGTCCCGCCGCCGCGCGGCGATCGAGCTCCTCCGCGAGGAGGGCGGGGTCCATGTTCAAGGTCCGCCGCTCGCTGTCGACGAAGATCGGCGTCGCGCCCGTGTACGCGATCGCGTTCGCCGTTGCCGCGAACGTCAGCGTCGCGGTCATGACCTCATCGCCGCGTTCCACCCCGAGCAGGACGAGCGACAGATGAAGCGCTGCCGTTCCGCTCGAGAGCGCCACCGCGTACGGCATGCCGACGACGGCCGCGAGCTCTCGCTCGAAGGCTTCGACCTCGGGCCCCAGCGGCGCGATCCATCCGGAGTCGAGAGCGGCGAGCAGCATGCGCCGCTCTTCTTCGCCGACGTGCGGCGCGGAGAGGAAGATTCGGCCCATCGTCAGTCCAGCCGCTTCGTGAAGAGGGTGCAGTTGCCGTTCAAGCACTTCCCCGTCTCGAGATCGAAGCGATAGTGGTGATTGAGGCACGTGATCGTCGTGCCTTCGATCACGGCCTTCTCCATCGAGGCGCCCGCGTGCGGGCAGTACTTCGAGATGAGATAGCGATGTCCGTTCGCCTCGACCTCGATGCGCTGGTTCTCGCGGCGGGACGACTCGTATCTCTCGACCGCTCGGAGCGCGTCCTCGTCGGCGAACTTGAGCCACGATAGGAGGTGGTCGTTGTAGACGTCGGGGTCGCGCTCGGCCTCGAAGCGCAGAGAGAGGAAGAAGTCCTCCCACGCGAGGTGGTGGCTCAAGATCTGGTGGAGCCAGAGGTCCTCCAACCAGAGCGTGTAGTCCGCGCGACGGCCCGCCGTGTCGGAGACCTCGACGCCGTCGGCGTGGCATCGCACGAGCCAGTCTCCGCCGTGGGGCCCGTCGATCACGAAACGGAGCTCCATGTCGATGCGCGAACGGAAGTAGGCGTTCAGGTCACCGAGCCGCTCGAAGTAAGCCTTGAAGGCAGGGAAGAGGCTCGTCGCCGGTCGTTCGAGCGAGGCGATCTCGGCCGCGATGGTCGCCTGGACACGGTCGGCGTAAGCCCGGATGTACCCCGCCTTGTCCTCCCATGAGAACGTCCGTCGGATCTCGCGGTCGGCCTCGAAGGCGCCCGTCGCGAGGTCGAGCCGGTCGCCGGGCAGGGGCAGCTCGAGCCGTTCGCCGTAGCCGCGCGCGCGGAGCCAAGCGGCGCTCTCCGCCTGGTCCGGGAAGATGTTGTCCTCGCCGAGCTCGTCGTTGTGACGTTGGAGCGCCTGGTCGAGGAAGGCGCATGGGCCTGCGTACGGTAGGCCGATGCGAGGGGCGAGGTGCTCGAGCGTGTGGAACGCGTATTCGAGCTTCGCCTTCCGCTTCTCGCGCGAGAGCTCGCGCGTGCGCTCCTCGGAGTAGCGGTAGCGCATCGGGAACCAGCTCGCGCCCGCGCACTGGAGCATGACCGCGTCGATCGTGCCGAAGCGCCGCTGGAGCTGACCACGCTGCTTCGGAGTCAGACGTGCATCGTTCAGGTTCACGAGGACGTGCTCGTCGTCGAAGAACGTGATGCACGAGTCTTGGTTGGCGGGGGACTCCTCCGAGGTGAAGAGGACCTTGAGCCCGCCGGGGGTGAGCACGTGCTCGGCGCCGCTGTCGACCTCGATGACCGGGTTCTTCGTGATGCGAGTGAGCTTGTCGACCAGGTTGCGCGACGGATAGCGAGGGACGACGATCGGCGTCGCCGGCGTGAGCCGCTGGCGGAGGAAGTCGACGTCGAGGTGGTCGTAGTGCTCGTGGCTGAGGACGACCGCGGCCAGGTCATCGTAGGAGCGAGCGAAGAGGTGGTGGTTCTGCGGGAGCTGGAACCAGCTCGCGTGGTAAGCGCCGCGCGGCGAGAGCCAGGGATCGCAGGCGACACGCGCACCGGCGTGCTCCACGACGAACCCCGAGTGCCCGAGGAACTCAACCTTCACGCAGCGCGACCTCGGACGCGATGTAGCCCGGGAGGGCGGGGGGCGCAACGCCACCGCGTCGTTGCGCTAGGCTGCGCCGGTCTTGAAACGACCCCGTCTCGTCTACGTCGTCACGCATCCCGTCACCGCGGATGCGTTGCTCCGTGGGCAGCTCGCATTCATGCGCGAGCAAGGGTTCGACGTGACGGTCGTCGCTTCCCCGGGTCCGGAGCTCGACCGCGTCGCGCTGCGCGAGGGGGTTCGCGCCGTCGCCGTCCCGATGGCGCGGCCCATCGATCCGGCGAGGGACGTCGTATCGCTCGCCCGTCTCATGCGCACGCTGCGGGACCTGCGACCCGACATCGTCCATGCGAGCACGCCGAAGGCGGGGCTCCTCGGCATGCTCGCCGCGCGCGCGATCGGCGTCCGCATCCGCATCTACCTCCTGCGCGGGCTGCGGCTCGAGACGACCGCGGGGCCGCTCCGGCTCGTCCTGTCGGCGACCGAGCGCATCGCGGCGTCGTGTGCGGACGAGGTCGTCTGCAACAGCGAGAGCCTGCGCCGCGCTGCGGTCGCGGGCCGTCATGTCCCGGCCGCGAAGGCGCGCGTGCTCGGCGCCGGTTCGTCGAACGGCGTCGAGATCGAGCGGTGGTCGCGTACGTCGGAGCGCGTCGATCGTGGTCGCGCGCTCGCTCGCGCCCATGGCATCGCGGACGACGAGGAGGTGATCGGGTTCGTCGGCCGCTTCGATCGCGACAAGGGGATCGTCGATCTCGTGGATGCCTTCGATCGGCTTCGCCGCCGGCGGCCGCGCGCTCGCCTGCTCCTCGTTGGCGGCGGTTTCGCGGGCGACCTCGACCCGAGCGTGACGGCCCGTCTGGAGGGCGCACGGGGCGTCGTCGCGCTCGGCAAGAGCGACGACCTGGCTCCGCTCTACTCCCGGATGGACGTCCTCGCGTTTCCCTCGCTGCGCGAGGGGTTCCCGAACGTGCCGCTCGAGGCGGCGGCCGCCGGCGTGGTCGCGGTGGGCTACCGTTCGACGGGAGTGGTCGACGCGATCGCGGACGGCGAGACGGGCACGATCGTCCCCGCCCGCGACGTCGGAGCGCTCGCGCGCGCGCTCGAACGCTATCTCGAGGACGGCGCGCTTCGTGCCGCGCACGCGCTCGCGGCGACGAGGCGTACGGAGCGGCTCTTCTCCCGCGAGATCGTGTGGCAGGCATGGGCGGAGCACTATCACGCGCTGCTCGGTCCCCTTGCGACCGGTCCGTAGCGCAGCTACGAAACAGGCGAATGGACCGGATCCGCAGCGCGGTGGAGGAGCTCGTCTCGATCTTCCGGTCGAGCGCGACGAAGCACGAGGCGAACCGGCGTGCGGCGCCCGTGATGGAGCAGCTCACTCGCGAGCCGGCGTTCCTCACCGCGGTCCTCGAGCGGTACCTCGAGACGCCGGCGGCGCTCAATCGGCGGAACTATCCCGTCGTCGGCGTCGATATCGCGCTCAACCCTTGGTTCGGCCTCGTCGCGAACTGCTGGATCCCGCTTCCGAGCCGCGAGACGAACGTCGCCACGAAGGCGATCCATCACCACGGCGACATGCTCCTCACCACCGCGACGCTCTTCGGTCCGGGGTACGAGCACTGGATGTTCACGCTCCCGCAGAGGGTATCGGGCAGCGCGAACGAGCGGATGCACTCGATGGAGCTGATCGAGGCGGCGCCGCATCCCCGCCATCACGTGTCGTTCGTCGATGCATGGACGGCGCACACGCCGCTGTATCCTCGCTCTCTGTCGATCACGCTCGCGCTCTGGTCGAAGCGCTTTCCGACGACCTGGCGCGATCGCGCGAAGCGCCTGCCGATCGTCAAGGACCAGACCCGAGCGCTGACGGAGGCGGCGAGGGTGCTGGGGCTCCGGCGGGCGCTCCAGCTCAACGTCGTCGAGTCGTTCGACTTCTTCCCCGTCGCAGACGGCTTCGAGGTCATGCCCGAGCGAAAGGAGTTCTCGCTCGGGCCGATCTCCGACCACGTCCACAGCGTCTTCCACGTCGTTCAGGAGACGGGCAACGAGCACCTGGCGCGCACCATCCGGCGGCAAGTCGATCGCGGCGTCGTTCGCGCCGGCCGACCCGTCGTCGAGGAGCTGCTCGTCGATCTCGAGCGCGGCCGTCCCATCGCGGGCAAGCTGTCCGAAGGGCACTACGGAGTCCCGTACGCCAACTTCACGCGCGACGACATCGAGCGCAGCCTGCGCGCGACGAAACGGAAGGAATCGAATGTCCAGCACGACCACGCCTCGCCGTCACTTCGTCAAGAAGCTGCTGGCGCCGGTCCTCGGTGAGCGGAGCTACAGCGTCCTCCAGGCGGTGGCCATGGGTTGGGACATCAAGCGCGGAGCTTGGTGGGAGCCCGAGCTCGAGCTGATCGCGCGCGTCGTGCGCGAGGGCGACACCGCGATCGACATCGGGGCGAACTTCGGGCTCTGGGCGTACTACTTCTCGAAGGCCGTCGGTCCGAGCGGCAAGGTCTACTCCTTCGAGCCGATCCCGTTCACGGCGCGGACGTTCCGGCTCATCGCGCGGGTGCTCGGCTTCTCGCAGAACGTCGAGCTCGTGACGAAGGGCTGCGGCGCGAAGAACGAGACCGTGAAGTTCACGGTTCCGGTGATGGATACGGGCGCCATCAGCGCGGGGCTCGTCCACATGCGCGGGCGCAACGACGAGCGGCCGGGTCGTGACAAGCACGCTCCGTTTCCGAAGACCAAGGACATCGAGTGCGAGGTCGTCGCGATCGACGATTACCTCCCGCAGCTCGAGCGCGTGAGTCTCGTCAAATGCGACATCGAGGGCGCGGATCTCTTCGCGATGCGCGGCGCCGTCGCGACGCTGAAGAAGCACAAGCCGGTCGTCGTGATCGAGATCACGCCGTGGTTCCTCGAAGGGTTCGGGCTGCGCGTCGCCGACGTCGTCTCGTTCTTCGAAGAGCTCGGCTATCGCTGTTACGCCTACGACGACGGCGGCCGGCTCGTGCCGACGGCGACGGACGCGATCATCGAAGACAACTGGGTCTTCGTTCACCCGGAGAATGACGCGCGGGTGCGCGCGATCATGACCGAACCGTCACGAGGCGAGCATCTCGCGTAGCGCGTTCGGCCCATCACCGAGGCTCGTCTCGCACCACGCAGCGAGCGCAAAGGCGTGCCAGACGACGAGGGGATCGGTCGCGAGCCAGCGGTTGAACCTGCCGTCACCGAGCTCGGCGCTCGAGAGGATCCCATAGCGATCGAGGCGCTCGGTCGCGAAGAGCCGCTCGCAGGCCGGATTGAAGGGGCCGCGGAGCCAGCGCTCGACGGGGACGCCGAAGCCCATCTTCGCGCGGTTCGCGAGCGCATGGCCGAAGCGACGCTCGTGGAGCGCCCGGAGGACGCGCTTGCCCGCCCACTTGCGCGTCAGTTCGCCGATCGTGAGCGCCTGCGGGAGCCCGACACCGTACTCGGCGACGCGGTGATCGAGGAAGGGGACGCGCGCCTCGAGGTGACACGCCATGCTCGCGCGGTCGACCTTGACGAGCATGTCGTTGCAGAGCGTGCTCGCGAGGTCGGCGGCGAGCGTGCGCTGAAGCTCGGTGCCGCTGGCGCGCTCGAACCGGGCGCGGATCTCCTCCTCGAAACGGTACGGGTTCGCCGCGACGCGAACGAGCGGGGCGGTCCGGGCGAGGGGGGCGATCTGCGTGAGCTGCGCGTAGACCTGCGGGTCGGATCCCGAGAGCCCGCGCGACACGCGGCGCACCGTGCGAAGCAGCTCCGTCCAACCGCGCGTCCGGTCGTGGACGAGCGGGATCCGTCCGAGCGCCCGACCGACGTTGTCGCGGAGGCGCGGCATCGACGCGAAGGGGCGTCGGAGGTGCACGACGAGGTACTTCTTGTAGCCGCCGAACACCTCGTCGCCGCCGTCGCCGCCCAGCACTACCTTGTAGTCGCGCGCGACGTGGGAAGAGACGAGGTACGTCGCGAGGCTCGACGAATCGCCGAACGGTTCGTCGTAAGCGAGGAGGGCGTCGGGGAGCCGCCCTCGCGCGGTCACCTCGTCGAACATCTCGACCGAGAACGGGACCCCCAGCTTCTCGGCGGTGGCACGGGCGAACGGAGACTCGTCGAACTTCGGCTCGCGGAACCCGATCGAGTAGGCCTTGATCGTCCCCGGCGCGATGTCGTTGGCGTAAGCGGTGACGAGCGACGAGTCGATGCCGCCGGAGAGGAACGTCGCGACCGGCACGTCGCTCTCGAGGTGCTCCTTCACTGCCCGGCGGAGCAGCGCTTCGGTGTTCTCGCACGCCTCGTCGAGCGAACGGACGCGCGCCGCGTCGCTCGAAGGCTCCAGCGTCCAGTACGTGTCGAGTCTCCGCTCGCCGCTCGCGATGTTGATCGTCATCCGCGTCGCGGGCGGAAGACGGCGCACGCCTCGATAGATGGTCGCCGCTTCGGGGACGTAGCTCCACGAGAGCATCGCGTGGGCCGCGTCGTGGTCGACCTCGAAGAGGCGGCCGAAGCCGGGGAGCGTGCGATCGAACGCGCGGAGCTCCGAGGCGAAGGCGAGGGTGGTGCCCGTGTCGGCGACGAAGAGAGGCTTGATCCCGAACCGGTCTCGACTGAGCACGACGCGACGTCGGCGCCGGTCGTGGACCGCGAAGGCCCACATGCCGACGAGGTGCCGCTCGACGTCGTCGGGATCGAGCTCGTAGAGGCGGAGGATGACCTCCGTGTCGCTCCGCGTCCGGAAGCGCACGCCGCGCTCTTCGAGCTGCCGGCGAAGCTGCGGCGCGTTGTAGATCTCGCCGTTGTAGACGAGGACGATCGACTCGTCTTCGGTGGCCATCGGCTGGTGGCCGTGCACGACGTCGACGATGGCGAGCCGCTTCATCGCCATCGTCGCGTCGGGCGCCGCCACGAGGCCCTCGCCATCCGGGCCGCGGTGGTGGATGGCGGCGTTCATCGCTTCGACGATCGCGCGCGCGCGCTCCAGCGGCGCGTCATAGTTGATCAGACCGACGATTCCGCACATCTCGAGGCTTCTTCTATCGACGTTGCCTTCGCGCGGAAAGCGCCGTCACAAGAGGGACCGCCGCACGCGGGCGGGGACGCCCGTCGCGACGACGTCGGCGGGGATGTCGCGCGCGACGAGGGCACCGCCGCCGATCACCGATCGGGGGCCGACCGAGGTCATCGGTAGCATGGTCGCGCCGATGCCGAGCTGCGCGAGCTCGGCGAGTCGACACTTGCCTCCGAGCGTCGCCCGCGGCGAGACGTGGGCGAAGTCCCCGACGACGCATTCGTGCTCCACGATCGCCCCCGTGTTCACGACGACGCCGCGCCCGAGTCGAGCCGCGACGTTCACCACGGCGAGCGCCATGACGACGGTGCCGGCGCCGATCGTGACGTTCGGCGCGACGACGGCGCTTGGATGGATCGCCGTCACGAGCGTGCAGCCGAGCTCGAGGCACTCCCGCGCGATGCGTTCGCGGATAGGACTGTGACCGATGCCGAGAGCGACGCGTGCGGGCGACTCCGCGAGCAGGCGGCTCGGTCCGATGACCTCGAGGCCGTCGACCGTGCGCCCCTTCATCTCGGGGTCGTCGTCGAGGAAGGCGTCCACCTTCTCACCGCGAGCACGGAAGATGTCCGCGATCACTCGCCCGTGGCCGGCGGCTCCGATGACGAGGAGAGGTGACACCGGCTCGGCCCGTCAGAGCGCGGGCGTCTCCGTGGTCACGAGGGTCGGAGCGTCGCTCTCCTCCGCGCGAATCACGACTGCCTTGGAGGACGACGCCGGCGGTGGACGGTCGCTGTTCAGCTCGGGCGAATACTCCGGGACGAGCCGCTTGAGCTCCGTGCGTATGCGCTCCGGCGCCGAGCCATCCGTGAGCGTATGAAGGCGGACGAGGCCGTGCTCGAGCTCGGCCAGCGGAGTGAAGCCCAGCATCCCGACGAAGATCTTCGGGTGCCCCGTTTTTTCTGCCTTCTCGGCGTCGAAGGAGAGCTCCTCGAACAGTTTCTCTCCTGGCCGGACACCGGAGAAGACGATCGGGACGTCGTCGACCTCGAATCCGGAGAGACGGATGAGGTCCCGCGCGAGGTCGACGATCTTCACGGGCTCACCCATGTCGAGGATGAAGATCTCTCCGCCGCGGCCCATCGTGCCGGCTTGCAAGATGAGCTGGCATGCCTCCGGGATGGTCATGAAGTAGCGACGCATCTCGGGGTGAGTGACGGTGACCGGTCCACCCGCCTTGATCTGCTCCTTGAAGATCGGGATCACGCTCCCCGCGCTGCCGAGCACATTGCCGAAGCGGACGGCGATGAAGTGCGTGCGGCTCGTCTGCGAGAGTGCCTGGATGTAGAGTTCGGCGACGCGCTTCGACACGCCCATCACCGACGTCGGGTTGACGGCCTTGTCGGTCGAGACCATGACGAACTTCTCGACCCCGAACCGGTGGGCGGCGTCCGCGACCTTCTTCGTACCGAAGACGTTGTTCTTGATCGCCTCGCCCGGGTTGCTCTCCATCATCGGCACGTGCTTGTGCGCGGCGGCGTGGAAGACGACCGCTGGCCGTTCACGCTCGAAGATCGTCTCGAGACGGCGCGAGTCACAGATGTCGGCAACGCAGGGAATGATGGAGACCTCGCGGTGCTCCGCGATGAGCGCGCGGTGAACCTCGAACAGGTTGTTCTCGGCTTGTTCGACGAGGAGGAGGGTCCTCGGACCGAAGCGGCAGATCTGCTTGCACAGCTCCGAGCCGATGCTTCCGCCCGCGCCGGTGACGAGGATGACGCGACCGCGAATGAAGTCTTCGATCGCTTCCGTGTCGAGCGTGACCGGCTCGCGACCGAGGAGGTCCTCGATCGCGACGTCCGCGAGCTGGCTCACGGTGACGCGGCCATCGATGAGGCTGTCGACGGCGGGAAGCGTGCGGAGGCTCGCGCCCGTCGGACGACAAAGGCCCACGATCTGGCGGATCTGTGTGCCAGTCATCGAGGGGATGGCGAGGATGATCTCGTCGATCCGCTCCCTCGCGCAGATGGGGACGACATCGCTGATCGGTCCGAGGACGGGGAGGCCGTGGATCCGTTCGTTCTGCTTGTGGCTCGCGTCGTCGAGGAAGCCGACAGGGTCGTAACGATGACCGTAAATGCGAACGATTTCACGCATCAGCATCTCGCCGGCGTCACCCGCTCCGAGCACGAGGATGCGCCGCCGTCGGCTCTCGCCGCGCGCCGGGGTCGAGCGCATGCTCTGGAGGACGACCTCGCGAATGGTACGGATGCCGAAGCGGACGCCACCGACGACGAGGATGCTGAATGCGAAATCGAGGATGAGGATCGAGCGCGGGAAGGTCCCCGTCGCGAGGAACGCCCAGATCGTCGCAATGAGGAACGACGAGATGACCGCGCCCTTGAAGAGAGAGATCAGGTCCCGCGCGCCGGAGTAGCGCCAGAGCCCGTGAAATAGGCCGAGCCGCCAGTGTACGAGGCTCCTCATGCCGAGCGTGAGGAGGACCAGCTTGAGCCCCAGCGCGCGGTAAGCGGCCGGGATCGTGAACTCAAAGCGCAGGAGGAATGAGGCAGCGAGCGCAAACGTCCACAGCGCGGCGTGCACGACGACGACGAGAAAGCGTCGATACGTGATGACGAAATTGCGCAGCATGGGGTTCGTCGGCGCCGGGGCCTACCGGCATCCTTCCGTGGGAGCTTGGGTGACGCAAGCCCTCGCCAACATTCATTCCTTCGCGGTAAGTGCGATCGATTGCCGTTTGGGCCTTGATGCACATTGCGAGCGGCACCTCTGGACGCGAATGCGCTGACAGTCGAAGATCGGCACTATGTCGGGGCGGCTTCAACCGGGCTACATGTTCCCAGGCACGGTCTATCGTGTCGTCCGTCATGTCGCGACGGGAGGCATGGGATCGCTCTATGAGGTCGAGGACACGACCGTCGGGCGGCACTATGTCCTGAAGACGTTGCACCCTGAGCTCGTGGAGCGCGCCGATCTTGCGATCCGTATGCGTGAGGAGGCGCGGGCGCTTGGGAAGCTCCAGCATCCCAACATCGTTCAAGTCATCACCGCCGGGGTCACGAGCGACGCGCAGAGGATGCCGTTTTACGTGATGGAGCGGCTCGTCGGGCACAACCTCCGTGCCGTCCTCGACGTGCGGAAGAAAGAGGGCGGCATCGGGCTCGGCCAAGCCCTCCGCATTGCGATCGACGTCGCGAGCGCGTTGCAGCACGCGCACGAGAAGCAGCTCGTTCACCGCGACGTGAAACCGGAGAACATCTTCCTCCACCGCGGCCCGAAGGGGACCGAGATCAAGCTCGTCGACTTCGGGATCGTCCGGATGCTCAACCGCGAGGCCACGCTCACGCGCGGCAAGTTCGTCGGCACGATGAAGTACTCGTCGCCGGAGCAGATCACGGGGCTGCGCGAGATCGGGCCGGCGAGCGATCTCTACTCGCTCGCGCTGGTGCTCTACGAGATGATCCGGTTGCGCGGGCCTTTCGACGACGCGCCGGACCACCTCAAGATCGGGTTCGCGCACGCCAACGAGACGCCGTCTCCGCTCTCGCTCCACGTCGCGACGACCCCACCCGACGTCGACGCGCTCGTGAACCAGGCGCTCGCGAAGCAGCCCGAGGCGCGGCCCCCGTCGTGCGCCGCCTTCGCGGCAGCGCTGCGCGTCGCGCTGGAGCGCCTCGAGGCCGCGCCGAGGCATGGCACTGACGTCGAGCTCCTGTCCGTCCAGCATCCGATCGACCTCAAGGACGACGTCACCGAGACGAGCGCCGGTCTGCCTCCGACCGTCCCTGAAGGTGTGGTCGCGCCGGCGCCCGCGCCCGCCCCCGCGGTCACGCAAACGGACCCCGCCGTCTCCGCCACGCTCGTCGCGCCGCCGCCGACCCCGCCGATGGGCCCACCGCCGCTCGCCGCCCCAGGCCGCATGGTCACCGCCGTGCTCGGTCCGCCGGCGCCTCCACCGCACGCCGCCGTCACGCCGCTACAGGGCGCGGCCATGCATCCGGGCGCGCTCGCACCCGGCGGCGCGGCCATGCATTCGGGCGCGCCCGCCCCGCATGGTGCGCTCGCACCCGGCGGCGCGGCCATGCATTCGGGCGCGCCCGCCCCGCATGGTGCGCTCGCACCTGGCGGCGTGGCCATGCATTCGGGCGCGGCCCCGCCCGCCCCGCCCGCCCCGCATGGTGCGCTCGCACCCGGCGGCGCGGCCATGCATCCGGGCGCGCCGCCTCCGCATGGTGCGCTCCCGCTCGGCGCGGCCGCCTCACATGGCGCGCTCCCGCGCGGCGGCGCACCCCCACCCGGCGGCGCGGCGATGCATCCGGGCGCGCCCGCCGGCGCGCGCGTCGTCGATCGCGATGCGCCCACGCGCGTGCCGCCGCCGAGCGTCGAAGCCCCGCGTGCGCCCTCGAACGACACCGTCGTCGACGGGCCCACGACGCCGCTGAGCCCGAGCGTCTCGGCCGAGCCGCCGCCGCCGAAACCACAAGCCTTCATCTCCACCGTCCACACGCGGCCACGTCGCGACCGCGCCTCCATCGTCGTCGTCGGGATCGCGGCCGCGCTCGCGCTCGTCATGATCACCGGCGCGCTCCTGTTCGTGCGGCGGCCGTGGAGCGGTCCGCACGACGCGGTCACGACCGAGGTTCCGGCCAAATAGCGCTTCGCACGCTTCGCTTTTCCGGCGCCGCGAAACATTGGATACTTCTGGGCGCCGATGAGCGACGAGGAAGAGAAGGCCGACGTCGTCGACTTCGACGCGCTCCACGCCGCGCTCGGCGACATCCCTCCGCCGCCGACCTCCTCGACCCCCGCGCTCGCCGAAGCGACGTCGGGCGGCAAGAACAACGCGCAGTACTCGTCCGCGCGGCCGCACACCATCCCACCGACGCGCGCGCCCGCCGTCGACATGAACGCGCCGTCCATCGTCATCGCCGACGACGTGCCGCCGACGAGCCAGCCCAACATGCCCGCCGCGGCGGCGGCCGCGCAGATGACCATCCCGATGGGCAGCCCCATCCTCTCCGGTGTCGGCGCCGTCTCGCCCGGGCCCATGCCGGTGGCGGTCCGCGCGCCGAGCGCCTCGCACCCCGGCTTCGACGGCCCGCGCCACCCCGCGAACGACGCCGTGCAGCAGACGATGCACATGCCCGGGCGCCCGATCGCCCCGCCGCGCCGCCCCCGCAGCCCGACGATGGTCGTGCACGCGCGCGGACCCTCACGCGCGAAGAAGATGCTCGTCTTCTTCGCGATGCTGCTCTTCGTCGTCGGCGTCGGCGTCGCGGTCCTCGCGTTCGTGCGCCCCGGCGGCATCGGCATCGAAGGCTTCGGCAAGAAGCCCGCGCCCACGTTCTCGCCCCCGACGACGACGCCGCCGTAGCTTTCTTGGCCGCGCTCGTGCGCGCGCGTTACGCGTCGAGCATGAAGGAACGCCGACGCCGCCGAAGCACGCGCACGCACGAGGCCCTCGAGCTCCTCCTCGAGGCCGTCAAAGAACGAAGCGACATCTCGTCGATCGCGATCGTGGACGGCCGCGGGCTCGTCCTCGCCGGGACCGGCTCCGAGCACGAGCTCATGGTCCTCGGCAACGTCGCCGCCCCCGCCGCGTCGGGCGCGTTCGACGCCCACTGCGAGCAGCTCACCGAGGGCACCGACGTCCTGTCGTGCCCGCTCGCCCTCGGCGAAAAGAAGATGTACCTCGCCGCCCTCGGCGCCCGCGTCGCGCGCATGCCCGAGGCCGCCCGCGGCGTCACGCGCATCCTCAAGACGGGCTGAAATACCGAAAGACCGGCTGAGCGCGATCCCGCCCTCAGCGTCGCCGCGGCAAACGCGGCGGCACCGGCGTGCTCGTGTCCTCCGGCCACGCGTGCCGCGGGTACTTGCGCATCAGCTCCTTGCGGATCGCGGGGTAGTGGCGCTCCCAGAAGCCGGGCAGATCGGTCGTCACCTGCACCGCGCGTTTGTTCGGTGCGAGCAGGTGCAGCACGATCGGCACGCGACCCGCGGACGGCACGTTCTTCGTGCCGATGAAGTCCTGCAGGTACGACTCGACCCACGGCGGCTTGCCCCCGTCGTAGTGGATCTTCGCCGTGCGCGTGCTCGCGAGCGTGATGCGCTCCGGCGCGAGCGCCTCGATGCGTCCGTACGCGCCCGTCTTCGCCTTGAGCGTCTCGAGCAGCCCCGCCTCCTCGAGCTCGCGGAAGCTCTTCTTCCCGGCGCACAGCTCCCGCAGCGTCGCGAGGACGTCGGCGTCGCTCGGCGCCGCGACGTCCGGATCCTGCGACGCCGCGAACCGCGCGCGCGCGAGCCAGCGATCGAGCTCGCCCGCCGGCGCGAACGCCCGCGCCCCACGCGCCCGCGCCCGCTCGAAGAGCAGCTCCGCGACGGCGGGATCCTTCGGATCGAGCCCGCCGCTCTCCGCGATCGCGAGCGCGTCGTAGGTCATCTTCGAGCCGCCGGTGACGACGCCCTTCGCCTCGTCGAACGCGAGGTCCGCCGTGTCGCGGATGCGATCGGCGAACAGATCGATGAGCCACTCCGGCTCGATCTCGCTCGCGACGCGCACCACCGTCCGCCCGCGCACGAGCTCCGCGTCGACCGCGACCATCCACGGCGCGTCGCGCACCGCGCTCGTCTCCGCGAGCTCCGCGGCGCCGCCCTGCGCGAGCGCGAGGTCCCGCGAGCCCGGCTTGCGCCGCCGCGCCACGCGGTCGGGGAACCCCGCGAGCACGGACATGAGCAGCGCGTCGTCGATCGCCTTCGGTCCCTCCGGACGCGCCGTGCCGCCGTCGCGCCCCAGCGCGCGCCGGAGCTGCTGCGTCGCGCGCCGCGCGGAGTGGGCGGCGCCGACGTCGAGGTCCATCGCGCGGAGCGTGTGGGCGGCGAAGCCCGAGCCCTCCGCTTCATGAAACAGATCGAGGAGCGCGAGGAGATCGCTCCGCTCGGTCCCGACGTCCCGCGCGCGCGGTCCGCCGCCACCACCACCGCCGCCCTCGAACCGCGTCTTCGCGGAGCTCCGGATGTCCCGCTCGCCCACGAGCGCCGCGAGCACGCAGCCCTCCTCGCCGACCCCACGCCGCGCCGCCTCCACGAGCAGCCGCGCCTGCCGCGGATGGAGCGGAAACCCGAGCATCCGCCGCCCCGTCTCCGTGATCGCGCCGCTTGCGTCGACGGCGTCGAGCCGCGCGAGGAGCGCCTCCGCCGCCGCGACCGCGTCGGCCTTCGGCGCATCGAGCCACTGTAGTGTCGGCGTCCCCGCCGCGCGCAGCTCGAGCAGCGTCTGCGCGAGATCGACGCGGAGGATCTCCGGCGTGTCGTGCTCCGGCCGCGCGTCGTGATCGACCTTCGTGTAGAGCCGGATCGCGCGCCCCGGCCGCGTGCGTCCGGCGCGGCCCGCGCGCTGCGCCGCCGACGCGCGCGACGTCTTCTCGATCGCCGTCACCGGCAGCCCCGACCACGGCGCGTGCCGCGCGACGCGGACGAGCCCGCTGTCGACGACCGCGACGATGCCGTCTATCGTAACACTCGATTCTGCGACATTCGTCGATAGAATCAATTTACGCCTTTCGGAGCGGCCGACCGCGCGGTCCTGCTCCGCCGCCGGCAGATCGCCGTGGAGCGGGAGGAGCAGGAGGTCGTTCTCGCTCGCGAGCTTCGCGCAGCTCTCGAGCGCGCGCCGGATGTCGGCCGCGCCGGGGAGGAACACGAGCACGTGCCCGTCGAGCCCTCGCTGCACGAGCCCACGCACGGCGGACGCGACCTTGAGCTCGAGCCGCCGGTCGTCCGCCGTCGCTTCGTGCTCGATCGCGACGTCGAACCGCTTCCCCGCCGACCGCACGACGGGGCACCCGAGGAACGACGCGATCGGCGCGGCGTCGAGCGTCGCCGACATCGCGGCGAGGCGGAGGTCGGGCCGCGTCGTCCGCTGGAGCCGCCGCAACAGCGCGAGGGCGACGTCGCCCTGGAGGTGCCGCTCGTGCACCTCGTCGAGGAGCACCGCCGCGACGCCGCGGAGCGCCGGATCCGCGACGAGCCTCCGCGTGAGCACGCCCTCGGTCACGAACCGCACGCGCGTCTTCTTGCTCGAGACGTCCTCGAAGCGGACGGTGTACCCGACCGTCTGCCCGACCTTCTCCCCGAGCTCCTCCGCGACGCGCCGCGCCGCGAGCCGCGCGGCCAGCCGTCGCGGCTCGAGGACGACGATGTCCCCGTCGATACCGGCGTCGAGCAGCGCCCGCGGCGCGCGCGTCGTCTTCCCCGCGCCCGGCGGCGCCTCGAGGACGAGGCTCCCGCCCTCCGGCGCGAGGGTGCGCACGACCTCGGGCAGCACCTCGTCGATGGGGAGGGGAGTCAGCGGCACCTTGCGCCACGTAGCAGAAGTTGGCGGCCGAGGCTCGATTCGCCTTTATATGGATCCAGTGCGCGTCTCCGATCACGCACCCCTCGCGCCGCTCACGACCCTCCGCCTCGGCGGTCCGGCGAAGCGCCTCGTCACGGCGGAGCGCGAGGCCGAGCTCGTCGACATCGTGCGCGAGGTCGACCGCCGCAAGGACGCGCTCCTCGTCATCGGCGGCGGCTCGAACCTCGTCGTCTCCGACAACGGCTGGGACGGCACGGTCGTGCGCATCGGCACCCGCGGCCGCACCGTCGCGCCCGACCCCGGCGACGCCGATCGCGTCCTCGTCACGGTCCAGGCCGGCGAGCCATGGGACGATCTCGTCGGCTCCCTCGTCGACGACGGTCTCGCCGGCGTGGAGTGTCTCGCTGGCATCCCGGGCCTCGCCGGCGCGACCCCGATGCAGAACGTCGGCGCGTACGGCCAGGACGTCGGCGACACGATCGTCTCGCTCCGCGCCCTCGACCGCGCGCGCGGCGAGATCGTCACCTTCGATCGCGCCGCCTGCGGCTTCGCCTACCGCAGCAGCGTCTTCCGCGGAAAGGACCGCCACGTCATCCTCGACGTCACCTTCGCCCTCCGCCAGAGCCGCGAGAGCACGCCGATCAAATACACGGAGCTCGCGCGCGCCCTCGGCGTCCAGGAAGGCGACCGCGCCCCGCTCGACGAGGTCTGCCGCACCGTCACCGCCCTCCGCCGCAAGAAGGGCATGGTCCTCGACCCCTCCGATCCCGACACCACGAGCGCCGGCTCCTTCTTCACGAACCCGATCCTCACCCCCGACGAGCTCGCCCGCCTCCGCACCCGCGTCAATGTCGAATTTCCCGTATTCGCCGAGTCCGACGGCCGCGCGAAGGTCAGCGCAGGCTGGCTCATCGAGCACGCCGGCTTCCCCAAGGGCTACGCCGCCGGCCGCGTCGCGGTCTCGAGCAAACACGCCCTCGCCCTCACGAACCGCGGCGGCGCGACGACGACCGAGCTCGTCGCGCTCGCCCGCAAGATCCGCGACGGCGTCCAGCAACGCTTCGGCGTGACCCTCGAAAACGAGCCGGTGTTCGTCGGCGTCTCCCTCTGACGCACGTCATCGAAGGCTTTTTTTCTCAGGGCCCGCACTACGTCATCGCTTCGCTTCCACGTGATCGCGTGGGGCGCGGGTGGGCCTCTCCACCTACGCCGTCTCGCGCCAACACCCCCGCCGCCCCACCCCCACCGCGTCCACCACCCCACCCCCCGTCATCCCGTCATGGCTCCCACGACGGAGGACACCGTCAGTCACCGGGCTCGACGCCGAGCTCCCGCAGCCGAGCCTCGAGCATCGCCGCCCGCGCCTCGGCGGTCGTGGCTCGCGCCTCGGCGGTCGTGGCCCTTGCCTCCTCGGTCGACGCGCGCGCCTCCGCGGTCGCCGCGCGCTCGTTGCCGGTGGGAATCAAGACTCCGTCGAGGTCTGCCCAGCGCAGCCAGCGCTCGCGGAGGTCCTCGAACACGCCGTCCCAAACGACGAGGCTCAGCCCGATCGACGCGAAGCGCGGCTGCGGCTGGTGGACGTAGACGCCGCCCATGAGCGTGAACGACATCACCTCGCCGGCTCCGGTCTTGCCGAGCGGGTCGAACACCACGTAGTGCGTCACCCGCATTCGTTCGTAGTCGCGCAGCTTGTCGCTGAGCTCGCCGCCGTCGGTGTTGGACACGATCTCGATCACGACGTCCGGCGGCTTGCCGTACTCCCACACGAAGTACGACTGCCGCCGTTCGGGGCCGGTCACCGGCTTCGGCTCGACGTCGAGGCTCAGGAACGCGTCGGGCACGATCGCCGGATTCTGCGCGATCGCGAAGACGCCGACGTTGGCGGCGGCGAAGAACCGCCGCCCCGGCTTCCAGCCGCTGTAGAGCGACTCCGTGAGCAGACGCATCTGCTTCTCTGCGAACACGCTGTCCACCGGCTTGCCGTCCTCGGTGATGAGGTGGCTAGTGTCCGGCGCGGGCCACGGACCGTCCGTGCCCGGCTCCATGGAGCTCGGAGAGCTGCTTTGTGCCATCGCCATCGAGTGTACCTCCCATCGCTTGCGTCGTAGCCATCGCAAGCGACCGAGCACGCCACATGCCCGCACCCGCGCCCAGCGATTCCGCGCCTTTGCCTCCGCTCGCCCCTGGCCCGGGCCAGATCGGGCCAGGCCAGATGCCAGTTTTTGTGGTTCGCAGTTCGGTGCCAGCGGCGCCGCGCACGTGGACACGAAGCACGCGGCGCGAGGGCGGTGCTGGTCACTGCGTCACGGCACGAGCAGTCCCTGCGCTGCCGCGAGCACCGCCGCGACGGGCACGGCGACCGCAAGCCCGCGCGCAAGCGCGCGCGGATCACGCCGCGCACACAGCCACGCGACGAACGCGATCGCGCCTCCGGCATACCCCGCTGTCCAGGCCCGCCAGAAGTACCCAGCGTGCTCGCTGTAGATCACGAGCGCCGGATCGGCATCCCGAACCAGCACCGCCTGACCGATCCGAAGGAGCGCGTACACCCCCGCCGCCCCCACCGCCCCAGCGGCGACGGCCACTCCAAGCCGCGCCCCATCCGCCGCGTCACCCCCGCCGCTCTCTCCGCGAGCGCTCTCGTCACCGCCCCCGTAATCTCCGCCGCGAGCGCTCTCCTTGCGTGCCGCCGCTGCCGCCGGCGTGGCGACGGTCGTGCTCTCGTCACCGTCCCCGTCATCTCCGCCGCGAGCGCTCTCCTTGCGAGCCGTCGCTGCCGCCGGCGTGGCGACGGTCGTGCTCTCGCTGCCTGCGTTCGTCGTCATGTACGGTCGGTCACGCTCTCGTCCCGCGACGCGCTCGCGAGCGTCGCAGGGGTCTGGGGCGTCGCAGAGGGCTGGGGCGTCTCGGGCGTCGCAGGGGTCTCGGGCGTCGCGGGGGTCTGGGGCGTCGCGGGTGCTTCGTGGCGCGCGGTAACGCGTGGGCACTCGGGGTCTGGGCCCATCGCGGTTGTGAGGTGGCGTGTCACGACCTTGCAGCCGCCGCGGCAGACCTCACGAAGCGTGCAGGATGCACATGGTTCGGGCGCGGCGCGAGGGTAGTCGCGGAAGGTCGCGAGGACCGGGTCGTCGGCCCAGCGGGGGCCGACGATGTCCGTCGCGTCGAGGCGCGTTGGCTCCGCGAAGCTGCAGGGGGCGAGCGCGCCGTCGACGCGCGTCGCCGCGAGCGCGGCGCCGGCTTCGCAGCCGAGGACGCCCCAGCGCGCGAGCTCCTCCGGGCGCGCGGCGAGGTCCGCGTCGGCGGAGAGGAACGGGACCAGCGCGCAGTCGATGCGAAGACGCATCGCGCCCGCGAGCGACGCGCTTAGCTCGCGCAGGCGGGCAGGGAAGGCGCGGACCTGCGCGGGGGAGAGGCGCCGGGTGAGGTAGTCGAGCCCCGTCGCGCGGCCCGCCGGCTTGTAGCGAAGGAGCTGCGCCTCCGTCGCGCCGAGCGCGCGCGCGCGTTCGAGCGTCGCCGCGACGTGGTCGAACGTGGCGCGCGTCAGCACGACGTTCACGCCGACGGCGACGCCCGCCGCCGCGAGTCGCGCGATGGCGTCCTCCGCCGCGCGCGACGCATCGAACCCGCGCACCGCGGCATAGTCGACGCCTGCGCCGTCGTAGCTCACGTTCACCTGCGCGAAGCGGCGGAGCTGCGCGAGCTTCCGCTCACCGAGGCCGAGCCCGCTCGTCGTCACGACCGGCGTGAGCCCGAGCGCGCGCGCCTCGTCCGCGAGCGCGCCGAGGTCGTCGCGCAGCGTCGGCTCTCCGCCGCCGAACGCCACCGTGAACACCCCCGCCGCCGCGAGCGCCCGCAGCCGCGCGACGATCTCGTCGCGTGGCGGCTCTATGCCGTCCGGCCTCGCGTCGAGGTAGCAGCCCTCACACCCCGCCGCGCAGCGCGACGTCACCGCGACATGCACCTCGAGCGGCGCGCTCGGCCTCGGCGCGGGCTCGTCCCACAGCGCGCTCCCGGCGAGCCCGAGCGCGCGCACCCCGTCACGCTCGAGCGCGACGAGCGCAGCATCGATCTTCACCCACGCCCCCCACACCTCGTAGCGAACGATCACTCGTCCCCCTCCGCCGTCGCTGCCGCATGCTGCGCCGCAACATCCGCGTGCACTGCAACATCCGATTGCACTGCAGCATCCGAGTGCGCTGCAACATCCGAGTGCACTGCAGCATCCGAGTGCGCCGCAGCATCCGCGGGCTCCGACGCTGCGCGCGCGGGCGCCTCCTCCTCGAGCGCCGCGCAGACGGCGGCGAAGACCGCGCCGCCCACCGCCGCCGTGACGAAGAGCGTATCGACCACGCTCCCGATGCTCGAGCAGTTCGCGCCATGCCCGAGCCGCACCGCGCGGACGTGCTCCGGCTTCAGCTCCGCGCTCACACACGCATCATAGCCCCGAGGCCAACGAAGTGGCTGTCGCGCTCGAGCCCTGAAGAGCGCGCATTCACGCGCGTGATAGCCGAGACGTCGAAGCGGCCGTCGCGCCCGCTCACGCGCGCGTGATGGCCGACGCGTCGAAGCGGCCGACGCGCTCGAGCCCCGAAGAGGCTCGCGCTCGCGTGCGCCTCAGATCAGAGCCCGAGTCCGTCGAGGTGCCCCGTGTGCTCCAGCACCAGGAACGCTGCGCCGAGCACGCTCGCCGCGCACGCTGCCGCGCGGAGCGGACGTGGGGCGCCGCCGGCGGCCGACCACGCGCGCGCCGCGAAGAGGAGGGGGACCAGCACCGCGCCGAGCCACAAGAACGGTCCCGCCGTCCCGTCCGCGTAGCCCGCCGCGAGCAGCGCGCCGCCGGCCGCCACGTACACCGCGTACGCGACGACCAGCCTCGCCGCCCCACGCACCCGCGCGAGCACGAGCGCCCGCCGCCGCGAGCGCGCCACCGCCACCGCCGTCCCCGCGAGCGCCGCGGCGACGAGGAAAATGGATGCATTGTGCATTGTTCGCCGGCGCGCGAGGCGGCGCACGTCCTTCGCGATGTCCGGGTCGAAGTACCACGTCAGATCGACCTCGGCCTGCTCGACCTCGCCGCGGGTGAGGTGCGCGTCGACCGCCGAGCGGAGCGCCCGCCGTGCGAGCGGCGCGTCGGCGTGCGGATCGCGCGCCGCGCGGCGCCAGAGCGGGATCGCGTCCTCGACGCGGCCGCTCCGCGCGTGGGCGTCCGCGACGAACACCCACGCCTCGACGCGCACTAGGCCCTCCGGGAACGACTCGGCCTCGACGAGCAGCGCGTGCAGGTCGGGGCTCGCCTGGCGCCGCGCGTCCTCGAGCGTCGCGAGCGGGACGAAGTCGCCCTCGCTCCGCGCGCGCAGGTACGCGACCCGCGCCTCCGCCCGTGCAGCGACGTTGCTCGCCGGCGCCGCGCGGATCGCCTCCTCGTAGCGCGCGAGCGCGTGCGCGTACGCGAGCACCGCCTCGCCCTGCTCCGCGTCCTTGAACGCATCCGCAGGCGCCGGCTCGGCGCGCCCCGCCTCCTCGCCCCGCTCCGCGTCCGCGCGCGCCGAGTCGGTCAGCGGCGGTGCGACGAGGAGGAGCAAGAAGAGAAGCAATCTGCGCATTCGAGCGTTCCCATGATAAGCGGCGGGACACGATGCGCGGACTCCTCCTCCTTGCAGCCCTTGCGGTTCTGCTCGGCGGTTGCCGTGGCTGCAAGAACGATCACCCCTACGTTCCGGCAGGCCCCGACGGCGCGGCCGCGACCGCCGACGACGCCGGCGAGGCGCGGCCGAGCGGCCCCGCCGCCCCCGGCCCCGGCCCCGGCGGCGGCGCCGAGGCGGCCGTCGCGCTCGCGCCCGGCGTGACGAGCTGGCGCGGCGACGGCCTCGTCATCGACGGCGGCGGTCAGGAGATCGCGCTCCTCCTCGCGCGTGATTTCGACGGCGACGGGAAGACGGACGCGCTCGCGATCTTGCGCCCGCCGCTCGCGGAGCGAAAGCCGGGCGCGTCGACCGGTCGCCTCGTCTACGTCCGCGGCGGCGAGCCGAACGTGCCGCCCGCCGCGATCGCGGTCGGCCCCGCGCTCGGGCAGTGGCCCGCCTGCGTCGCGACCGCGCGCCTCGAGAAGGTCGGACCGCGCTCCGTCTTCGCCGAGATCGGCAGCGACTGCCCGAAGGCGATCGGCACGCGCGCGATCTCGGTCGTGCGCCTCGCGCCGCCCGCGCCGGCGGTCGCGTTCGACGCCATCCTCACCGATCCGCGCGACGCGCCGAGCCTCGGGCTCGCGGTCGAGAGCGCCGATCGCGACGGCGACGGCGTCGACGACACCGTCCTCCGCTTCACCGTCGACGGCGTCGACGCGCGCCTCGCGTTCTTCGATCGACCGGCCGGTCCGAGCCGCGACCCCGAGGAGCCAGAGGCCTCCCTCAAGACCGCCGCCGCCCGCATCGCGAAGGCGAAGCCGGACGAGGTCCCCGCGATGGTCGATCGGCTGCGGGCCGCGTACCGCGCGCTCTGCGACGAAGGGGGCGCGCCGCGCATCACGCACGTCCACGGTGGCCCGGCCCCGACGTGCGGAACGAGCAAGGTGCTCGAGGACGCGGGCATCGCCGCGGTCCGCGCCTACGCGCAGTCGGGCGACGTCTTCGGCGCGTTCGCGGCGGCGGAGATCGCGCAGGCCGCGCCCGCGACGAAGACCGCGGCGCGGAGCTCCGAGCTCGAGAAGCACCTCGCGACCGCCGCGCCGGTGGAGAGCGCGAAGGCGGTGCGGGTCCTCGCCACGCTCGTCGACTCGCCCTCGGACGCCGAGCCACAGTGGGGACCGCTCACGTTCGACGCGACCAACCAGCTCCTCGTCCGCGCAGGCAAGACCGTGACGAGCGTCGACCCGGAGAACGGCGACGAGCACGCGGACGGCGCCGCGGCCTGGCCGGCGGAGGTCGTGTCGCCGGACGCGACGCGGAGGTGGAGCGCCGCCTTTCAGGTGTGCGACGACGGCGCGGCGCGCGCGAGCTTCACCGTCGCGGAGACGAACACGACGATCACGGCGCCGCTCCCCCTCGTGCCGCGGCTCGGCCGCGCGTGCTCCGGGCACGGCGAGCCGCTGCTCGTTCAGCCGATCGCGTGGGGGCCGCGCGGGCTCGAGGCCATCGTCGCGGGGCGCCCCTTCATCTTCAAGAGCGAAGGCGCGAACGAGATGACGGCGTCGCCCCTCGCTCCGTTCCTCGACGAGCGACCGCCGCCCGGCTCGCCGCGGATGGGCGCGAAGATGGCGGTCGCGGTGCCGAACGCGCTCCTCGTCCTCGCGGAGGGAAAGTGGAGGAACCTCCGCTCGCCCGACGTCAAGCCGAGCGAGCTCCGCGCGTGCACGATCGACGACACGGCTACCCGCGTCGCGTGCGTGCGCCGCGGCAAGGTCGTCTTGCTTCAGCGGTGACGCGGCGCGGTCGTGCAGAGCACGTCGTCCGGATCGCGTGTGCTCTGCAGGCACTGCCGCTTCTGGTCGTTGCAGCGGATCACGAACACGCCGTGCGAGGCGAGCGTCGCGAGCGGCACGTTCGCGCGCTGGACGACCGCGTTGAACGGCGCCTTCGCGTCGCAGCCGTCCGACATGAGCAGGTCGATCTGGCGTCCGCCCGCGACCGCCTCGGTGCGGTTCCACTTCGCCTTGTTGTCGCCCTTGTCCATCGCGAGGCTGATCGGCTTGAGCTTCGCGACGAGCTCGTTCGCGTAGGCCTCGTCCGCGTTCGCGTCGCCGGGGTGCGGCGCCTTCATCGCGACCATGTACGCGATCGCCTTCATCTGCACTTCTTCCGGCGCGTTCTGGGTGACCATCGTCTCCGGCTTCGGGATCGGCCGCTCCGGCATCGTGAACGGCGGCGGCGCGGCGTCCTTCGCCGCGACGGTGACGGTCGCGGACGGCACCGTGGTCTTGCCCGCGTCGACGGCGGTGGGCTTCGGATCGTCGCAGCCGGCGGCCGAGACGAAGAGGACGAGGAGGAGAGGGGAGTGCTTCATGCGACGAGCGCCCGGTAGGCGGCGGTGACCTCGGCGAAGCGAGCGGACAGCGCGCGCCGCTCCTCGTGCGAGGCCTCGGGGTGGAGATCGGGATGGTACTCGCGGACGAGCCGCCGGTACGCCTGCTTCACCTCGGGCTCTCCCGCCGCGGAGGAGAGCCCGAGCGTGCGGTACGCGACCACGCGACGGACGTCCACCGATCCGGGCATCCCGCTCGCGGGCCGCGCCGTGCGGTACACGCCGCTCGCGGGCTCGACCGCGCGATCGCGCGCGCGCTTCCTCCCGGCGAGGAACTCGTCCGCGCCGAGCGGCTCGTCCACGAGCGCGCCGCGCGGCGGCCGCACCGCGACGCGGTAGAAGACCTGCGCGTCGACGAGCCCCTCGAGCATCTGGAGCCGCATGAGGATCTGCTTTCGCAGCGCGCGCTCCACCACCTGCGGCGCGATCTGGAAATCACGGACGAGCACCTCGCCGTGGAGCCGCTGCGAGGCCATCGCGCGGAGGAGCGAGCGGCGCAGCACGTCGTCGTCGACGTCCTCCTCGTGGCGGAGGATCTCGCCGAGCGACGCCGCCGCGCGGTCCACCTCGACCGCGGTGACGAGCCCCTTCGCGAGGTGCACGCGGTGCGCGCGTCCGCCCGTCTCCACGAGCTCCAAGGTGCCGCTCGCCCGCCCGCGGTGGAGCGCGCCGAGCAGATCGCCGAGCGTCGTAGCCTTGAGCCTCCCGGGAAGCTGCATGGATCGTGCGTAACGAACCACGGCCGGAGCGGCCAAGATCCTGGGAGACCGGCCCCGCCCGCGTCTATGCTCGGCGTCGGATGCGGCCCCTCGTCTTCGCGCTGATCGTGGCGGCGTGCGCGGTCGGCGCCCCCGCGCGCGCCGACGAGCCGCCGCCGATCTCCGCGTCGCTCCAGTGCGATCGCGCGGTGGAGCCGGGCCGCGTCCGCTGCACGGTGGAGGCCCGCGTCGCGCAGGGCCGCACGCTGCAGTGGGCCGACGTCGTCATCGTCGAGCTCCCGGAGCTCGCGCAGGCGTTGAAGGGCCGCGTCGGCCCGGCCGACAGCATCGCGCGCGACGCGACGAGCGAGCGCTGGGCCTTCGGCCTCGTCGCGCGGAAGCTCGGCGAAGGCGAGGCGAAGGTCCACGTGCGCGCGGTCGTGTGCGCCGCCGGGGCCCCCGCGCCCGAAGAGCGGCGCCCGCGCTGCGCGACCGCGACCGCGATCGCGACCGCGATCGTCCGCGTCGGCTGACGCTTCGAGGCGCGTGCGTTCGAGGCGCGTGCGTTCGAGGCGCGTGCGTCAGTGCGTGAGGTTCAGGTGCGCGAGCTGCAGCTTCGCTTCGGCGGTGAACTTCGACTCGGGGAAGCGGCGGATGAGGGAGCGCCACGAGTTCTTGGCGTCGTTCCAGGCTTGCGTGTCCATCTGGCACCACGCGAGGAGGTAGAGCGCGTCGTCGTGGACCTCCTTGTCGACCGCGTTCTCGGCGAGGCCGGCGAGGATCGGGATCGCCTCCTTCTGCCGGTTCAGGTGGCGGTACGAGTCCGAGAGGCCGAGGCGCACGCTCGGGCCGATCGACGAGTCGTCCTTGTACTTGAGGGACTCCTCGAAGGCGGTCGCCGCCTCCGACCAGCGCTGGACGCGGACTTTGTCCATGCCCTGCTGGTAGAGCTGGCCCGCGAGCTCGTTCCGCGCGCGCTCCACCGCGTCGGCGAACATCGCCGCCTCCGCCTTGCTGAGCGGCTCCTTCTTGACCTGCTCCCACTGCTCCACGATCTCGGCGCGCTTGCCGGTGCGGATCAGCTCGTAGAACTGCGCCGCGCGCGACTCCGCGCGGGCGCGGTCCTCGTCGCGCTTCTGCGCTTCGCGGCTCTCCTTCCGGAGGCGCTCGTTGTCCTGCGCGCGTTGCTCCGTCTCCGCCTTGATCTGATCGACGCGCGCGTCCCACGCGAGCTTCAGCGCCGCGAAGACGACGACGACGAACACGATGTACGCGGTGGCGCTGTTCCAGGAGAGGCGCCGCTCGTAGGTCTGCTGCCGCTTCGCGATCGACTTGATGTCGGCCGAGAGCGCGTTCGTGAGGTTGTTGGTCTTGATGACCGACGCGCGCGACTCGATGATCTCGCGCTTGATCTCGCGGAGCTCCTCGTCGACCTCGTGCACCATCGCGGCCGCTCTTAGCGCATCAGAGCCGCTGGCAGAAGGGATTCAAACCGCAGAGTATCGCGGCGCTCTTCCCTCGTTAAGGACCCCGTGGTAATCGCCGAGGACCGACATGGCAAGCACGACCGACATCCGCAAAGGCCTCAAGATCCAGATCGACGGCGTGCCGTACCACATCGTCGAGCACCAGTTCGTGAAGCCGGGCAAGGGTCAGTCGTTCACGCGCTGCAGCGTGCGCAACCTCACGAACGGCAAGGTCGTCGAGCGCACCTGGAAGTCCGGCGAGTCGGTCGAGCTCGCCGACGTCGAGGACCGGAAGATGACGTATTCGTGGGAAGAGGGCGACAACTACGTCTTCATGGACACGAACACGGGCGACCAGATCTACGTCGGCAAGGACAAGGTCGGCCCCGAGGCGCGCTTCCTCTCGGAGGGCCTCGACGTCGAGGTCACGCTCTTCAACGGCAACCCGATCGGCATCGACATGCCGCCGAACGTCATCATGCAGGTCGTCACGAGCGAGCCGGGCGTGAAGGGCGACACCGCGAGCGGCGCGACCAAGCCCGCCACGCTCGCGACCGGCGCGACCGTCAACGTCCCGCTCTTCATCAAAGAAGGCGAGTGGATCAAGATCGACGTCGCCTCCGGCCAGTACCAAGAGCGCGTCAACAAGTAATCGGGTATCCTCCGGGGGTGAGTCTTCGCGCATTTGCGGCGTTCGCCGCGGCCGTGATCGTGGCGGCCGCGTGCGGCGGGACCTCCGCCGAGGCTCCGGCCGGTCCGTCGCAGGCCGGCGTGATCGATCTCGACGGCGGGCCGATCCAGACCACGCCCGACGGACCGAGCGGGCTCCCTTGCGACGTCGACGCGATCCTCACGACCCACTGCCGGAAGTGCCACGCGCGGCCGCCGCAATACGGCGCGCCGATGCCGCTCCTCGGCTGGGACGACCTCCAGGCCCCGACGCCGAGCGGCGGCAAGAAGGTCCACGAGATGGTGCTCTCGAAGGTCGCGAACGACGACGCGCCGATGCCGCCGGCGCCGAACGCGCGCCTCTCGGAGGCGGAGAAGAAGACGCTCTCCGACTGGTCCGCCGCCGGCGCGCCGCGCAGCGCGGAGAGCTGCGCGACCACGCCGCCTCCTCCTCCGCCCGATCCGGTGACCGGCCTCTCCTGCACCCCGAACAAGACGCTCGCGCCCGCGGCGCCCTACGAGATGCCGGAGAGCGCGGGCGATCAGTACGTGTGCTGGGGCGTCGACGTCACCGCCGACACGCCGACGCACATCGTCGGCTTCGCGCCGCGGATCGACAACACGACGATCACGCATCACGTCGTGATGTACGAAGCGCCCTCGTCGTATCCGTCGACCCCGCAGCCGTGCGACGCCTCCGCGGCGGTGACGTGGCGCATGGTCCTCGGCTGGGCGCCCGGCATCTCCGGCGTCGAGCTGCCGCCGGAGGCGGGCTTCCCGATCGCGCCGGCCGGGACGCACTACGTCGTGCAGATGCACTACTCGAACCCGCAGCGCCTCAAGGGCGAGAAGGACAGCACGAAGATCGAGGTCTGCACCGCGCCGCCGCGGCAGCACGAGGCCGACGTGCTCGCGTTCGGGTCGCAGAGCTTCACCATCCCCGCCGCCCCACCTCCCGGCGGCGTCTTCACGCGCGAGTGCAGCATCACCGTCCCGAGCTTCTTCGCCGGAATCCACCTCTTCGCCGCCATGCCCCACATGCACAAAATCGGGCACGCGATGACGACGACGCTCACGCGGCAGGGCGGCGCGCCGATCGACCTCGGCACGATGACCAGCTACGACTTCAACGCGCAGCGCTGGTTGCCGATCGACGCGGTGACGCAGAGCGGAGACGTCATCCGCACCGACTGCAGCTGGAAGAACACGACCGGCGCGCCGGTGAAGTTCGGCGAAAAGACGGCCGACGAGATGTGTTACTCGTTCACCATGTACTATCCACGCATCGCATCGACGCTCTGGAGCTGGGGCCTCCCCGCCCAGACGGCGAGCTGCGTATCGAGGCCCTGACATCGAGCTCTACGGCAACACCAAGGGGCTCTCCCCGTCCGCGACGAAGACGCTCGAGCGCATCTATCGGCGCAAGGTCCCCGTGAACGACATCTCGACGACGGAGCTGACGCGGTCGCTCGTCGCCGCGAGCGTCGAGACCGGGCGCCAGGTCGGCGCGCTCGTGCATCGCTCCGGGCAGGTCGACTACGTCGTCGTCGGCGACGCGGGGAAGCTGATGCTCCCCGACATCGGGCGCCTCCGCGCGGCGGAGGGGCGCTTCCGCGGCCTGCGCCTGATCCACACCCACCTCCGTGGCGAGGCGCTGACGCGCGACGACATCGTCGACCTCGTGCGGCTCCGCCTCGACCTCGTCTGCGCGATCCAGCTCTCGCCGCGGGGGGAGGCGAGGTCGATGCAGTATGCATACAACGTCCCGACCGACGATCCCGACGCGCTGCCGTACCGCGAGGTCGGGCCGCTCCCGATCGGACAGGCCCTCGTCGACGTCGGAGAGCTCATGTCCGACCTCGAGGCCGAGTTCGCGCGCCAGAGCCGCGGGCGCGAGGTGCGCGGCAAGGACGGCGTCGCGATGCTCGTCCACGTCGGCGAGAAGAGCGAGCGGAACCGAGGCCAGGACGCGCTCGGAAGACCGAGCGCTCTACGTCACGCCGAGGTGAGCATGAGCGAGCTCCGCGAGCTCGCGCGCACGGCCGGCGTCGCGGTGGCGGAGGAGATCGTGCAGCTGCGCGATCGCGTCGACCCCAAGTTCGTGCTCGGCAAGGGCAAGCTCGAGGACGTCATCGTCCGCGCGATGCAGCGCGGCGCCGACGTGCTCGTCTTCGACCGCGATCTCACCCCCGCGCAGAACTCCGCGATCGCGAAGGAGTCGGACCTCAAGGTCATCGATCGCACGCAGCTGATCCTCGACATCTTCGCGCAGCGCGCGGAGAGCTACGACGGCAAGCTGCAGGTCGAGCTCGCGCAGCTGAAGTACAACATGCCGCGCCTCGGGATGAAGGACGACGCGCTCTCGCGCCTCACCGGCGGCATCGGCGGACGCGGCCCCGGCGAGACGAAGCTCGAGATCGGTCGCCGCCGCGCGAAGGAGCGCGTCGCGCACCTCGAGGCGCAGCTCCGGAAGCTCTCGAAGCGCCGCGAGCAGCGCCGTCACAAGCGCACGCGCGACGGCGTGCCGACCGTCGCGATCGTCGGCTACACGAACGCGGGCAAGAGCACGCTCCTCAACGCGCTCACCGGCGCGGAGGTGCTCGCGGAGGACAAGCTCTTCGCGACCCTCGACACGCGCTCGCGCCACTTGAAGGTGGGCTGGGCGGGCTACGGCGATCGCGAGATCGTCATCACCGACACGGTGGGCTTCATCCGCGATTTGCCGGAGGACCTCTTCGCCGCCTTCCGCGCCACCTTCGAGGAGGCGGCGGACGCGGACCTGATCCTCCACGTCGTCGACGCGGCCGATCCGGCGAAGGAAGACCACGTCGCGACGACGGAGAACGTCCTCGCCGAGCTCGAGCTCGCGGAGATCCCGCGCGTCATGGTGTTCAACAAGATCGAGCTCCTCACGAAGATCGACGCGAAGATCTTGCAGAAGAAGCACCCCGACTCGGTGCAGGTGTCGGCGATGCAGCGCGACTCGGTGCGGCCGCTCTTGAAGCGGCTCGCGATCGAGCTCGCGGAGCGCTGGGATCAGAGCGCGAGGATGCCGGTCGCCGCGCCGGTCGATCCCGAGACCGAACAAGAGCTCCCCGACGCGGAGCCCGACCTCCACGCGACGACGCTCGACGAGCTGCTCCGCGCGGCGGGCCGGCGCGGCCGCCGCCGCGTCCAGGTCACCTGACGAGATCGGCTCACCTGACGAGATCGGCCGCGTTACGCGGGTAGAGCTTTCGCTGCGAGAACGACCAGCCCATGATGCCGGTGAAGCTCGAGAAGGTCGCGTCCTTCTCGAAGCCGGGGGCGGGGTAAGGACAGAGCTGACCGCCGGTGGTCCCGCAGTTGCCGAAGCGGCGGAAGAGCTGGTCGTGGATGCGGAGCCCGCCGGGCGACACCTCCATCTCCCAGCGCGCGTCATGGGCCGCGTCCTTCACCCCGTTGAGGTTGGGGTCCGTGACGACGAAGCTCCCGTCGACGCGCACGAGCAGGCTCTCGTACGGCTCCGCGGCGGCGCGCGCGGCGGTGTTGATCTGGTTGACGTTCACCAAGAGCGGGACCGCGGGCGTGACCGCGGTGTCGATCACGGTGATGGTGGCGAGCGTGATCTGGTCCTGGTCGAACGGGTTCTTGTGCAGACCCACCGCGCGGACCTTCTGCCCGAGCCGCGGACCGGTGGACGCGTTGCCCGCGAGCGCGTCGGCCTGGAGGTAGATCCCCTGCCACGGCCCGCCCTCCACCGTCTCCTGGATGTAGAGGTGCGTGCTCGCGAGCTTCGCGCTCACGATGCCCTCGACCGCGACGACGCTCGGGACGTCCGGGTGTCCCGCCGCGGCGGGGTTCCGGACGGTGGAGATCGGGTAGTCGCAGGGATCGGCGCCCGAGCGGCTCTCTGCGCAGGTGTCGCACGCGTCGCCGATGCCGTCGTCGTCCGCGTCGGCCTGATCGGCGTTCGCGACCGTCAGGCAGTTGTCGATGCCGTTCGGGACGCCGTCGCCGTCGATGTCCGCGCCGCTCAGGTGGTCGCACTCCTGCGAGCCGTCGTTCGGGCACTCGTCGCACGCGTCGCCGATGCCGTCGTTGTCGGAGTCGGCCTGGTTGCCGCCGTCCATCGGTCGCACGGGGTTGAAGATGAGCGGGCAGTTGTCGCGATCGTCGGGGATGCCGTCGCCGTCCTTGTCCGACTCGGTGGGGTTGCCGTCGTAGACGGTGGAGCCGCGGACGACGCCGGGGCGCGAGGGGTGGCACGACGGCTCGTCGGTCGGCGTCTCGTTCTTGCAGAAGAACGTCGGGTAGAACTTCGTGCCGGCCTCGAGGACGGTCGCGAGCGTGGGCGGGTTGGACGACGCGCGCACGTCGATGCAGGCCGTCTTCTCCTTGCCGCACACGTCGCCGGGCCACGGCGCGCAACGCGACGTCGCGGGGGGGAGGACCGCGGGATCGGTGATGAGCGGCGTGTCGCCGTAGAGCGCGGTGCCGCCGCGGAGGACGAGGGCGACGTCCTCGACGCCGCCGTCGATGACGGCGCGGAAGTCCTTGTTCGTCGAGCCGTCGTAGACCGCGATGTCGGCGAGGTAGCCTGTCTTCAGCATGCCGATCGCGTGGGCGGCGCCGGACGCCATCGCGGCGTTGATCGTGACCATGCGCCAGAGGTCGGCGTCGGTGAAGTGCTTGTCGAAGTACTTCGTGTTCCAGTCGTCCGCGCAGCGGAGCTCGCGGAACATGTTCATCGAGCCGGAGGGGATCCAGTCGGTGCCGAGCGCGATCGTCACGCCGAGCATGTCGAGCATGACCGCGGGCGTCGTGTTGCCGTAGAGGTCCACGTTCGAGCGCGGCGACCAGATGACCTTCGCGCCCGCCTTGCGGATCGCGCGCGCGTCGTCGGTGCGGACCGCGACCGCGTGGATGATGCCGCTCGTCGGCAGGACGAGGTTGTTCTTGCTGTCCTCGTCGCGCAGGCAGACGAACTCGTTGTGCGCCTCGGGGTCGATGCCCTCCGAGATGTGCGGGACGTAGGCGCCGCGCTGCTCCGCGACGTAGGTCGTGCGGATGTTGCTGTAGTCGCACGAGGCGATGATGTTCTTGCCGGGCGTGCCGAGCGGGAACGTGTCGGAGAAGGCGAAGTCGACGGGGAGGCCCTCGAGCTGATCGGCGTCGGTGTCGAGGTTGCGCATGAGGCCCGACGCGCCGCCGCCGCCGCCGATGATCGAGGTGCCGCCGCTCATGATGAAGCGGAGCTCGCCGTGCGCGAGGATGGCCGCGGTGCGGACCGAGCTGTTGTACTCGAGGCGCTTGTGGCCGCGCGCGCCCTGCCAGTCGCTGCGGTTCTCGTACTTCTCCGCGTGGACGATCGGCTTGTTGTTCTGGAAGGTGATGTGCTCGTGCGCGTTGATGAGGCCGGGCGAGATGACGCCGTCCGGGCACGAGATGATCGTCGCGTCGGCGTACGCGGGATCGTCCGAGCAGTCGCAGGAGACGCACGCGATGCGGCCCCGCGCGTCGAACATGACCTCACCGCCGTGCAGCACCTCCTCCGGCCCGAGCACGCTGCCGCGGATGACCTTCATCGCGCCGGCGGTGCCGGCCTTCGTCACCGCGCAGACGCCGCTCGCCACCGGCGCGATCGTGCTCTTGCACTCGGTGACCTTCGGCTGCGGGTTGTAGTTCGTGTGCGGCTGCGCCGGCTTCGGCGGCGCGATGAAGCCGTCGCCGCCGGCGTCGAAGATGTCGCCGTCAGGGACCTTCACTCCCTGCGGGTTCTCCTGATCGCTGCAGTGAAGCAGCATGCCGGCCCCGCTCGCGGCGAGGGCAAAAGCCAAGAAGCGCGAAGGGAGCATCGGTTCGATTGTAGCTGATGCCTAGTGACGGGCCTGTCTCTGTTTGGACACACGTTGTGGTAAGAGCGCGCCCATGGGATCTCGAACGGTCGTCGCGCCGCGTGGGAGCACGCTCACCTGCAAGGGCTGGGTCCAGGAGGCCGCGCTGCGGATGCTCCACAACAACCTCGATCCCGAGGTCGCGGAGCGCCCGGAGGACCTCGTCGTTTACGGCGGCACCGGAAAAGCCGCACGATCGTGGGAAGCCTTCGACGTGATCGTCCGCGAGCTCACCGATCTCGCCGACGACGAGACGCTGCTCGTGCAGTCGGGGAAGGCGGTCGGGCGTTTCAAAACGCATCGCGACGCCCCGCGCGTGCTCATCGCGAACTCGAACCTCGTCGGCAAGTGGGCGACGTGGGAGCACTTCCGCGAGCTCGAGAAGAAGGGCCTCATCATGTTCGGCCAGATGACGGCCGGCTCGTGGATCTACATCGGCACGCAGGGCATCTTGCAGGGCACGTTCGAGACGTTCGTCGCCGCGCGGAAGGCGTACGTCGCGCGCACGCACCGGGACGGGCACCTCTGGGTCCTCACCGCGGGCCTCGGCGGCATGGGCGGCGCGCAGCCGCTCGCCGCGACGATGGCGGGGATGTCGTGCCTCGGCGTGGAGGTCGATCCCGCGCGGATCCAGAAGCGGCTCGACACGCGCTACGTCGACGAGCGGATCGACGATCTCGACGCCGCGCTCGCGCGGATCGAGAAGGCGAAGAAGGAGGACAAGCCCGTCAGCATCGCGCTCTGCGCGAACGCGGCCGAGGTCTACCCCGAGCTCGTGAAGCGAGGCGTGATCCCGGATCTGGTCACCGAGCAGACGGCGGCGCACGATCCGCTCGTCGGCTACGTCCCGCTCGGCTTCACGCTCGAGGAGGCGGCGGAGCTCCGCAAGGAAGACCCGGAGGGCTACGTCGAGCGGGCGAAGGCGAGCATGGCCGAAGAGGTCGACGCGATGCTCGCGATGAAGAAGAAGGGCGCCGAGGTCTTCGACTACGGCAACAACATCCGCGCGTGCGCGGTCGAGGCGGGCTGCGCGAAGGCGTTCGACGTCCCCGGCTTCGTGCCGGCGTACATCCGCCCGCTCTTCTGCGTGGGCAAGGGCCCGTTCCGCTGGGTGGCGCTCTCGGGCGATCCGGAGGACATCGCGGTCACGGACCAGGCGGTGCTCGACGCGGTCCCGGACGATCCCGATCTCCGCCGCTGGATCGAGCTCGCGAAGGAGCGGGTGAAGTTCCAGGGGCTGCCGGCGCGCATCTGCTGGCTCGGCTACGGCGATCGGATGAAGGTCGGCCTCGCGTTCAACGAGCTCGTTCGCACGGGCAAGGTGAAGGCGCCGATCGTCATCGGCCGCGATCACCTCGACTGCGGCTCGGTCGCGTCGCCGAACCGCGAGACGGAGGCGATGAAGGACGGCTCCGACGCGATCGCCGACTTCGCGCTCCTCAACGCGCTCGTGAACACGGCGGCCGGCGCGAGCTGGGTGAGCTTCCACCACGGCGGCGGCGTCGGCATGGGCATGAGCCTCCACGCGGGCATGGTCGTCGTCGCCGACGGTACGCCGGAAGCCGCGAAGCGCCTCGAGCGTGTCCTCACCTCCGATCCCGGCATGGGCGTCGTTCGCCACGCAGACGCGGGCTACGAAGAGGCGATCGCGTGCGCAAAGAGCAAGGGCGTGCACATCCCGCACGCCGATCATCCGGCCGCGCCGGGTGGGGAAAGGTAGGTCCAGACCGCGGCCTGGAGGTCGAATTTCCGAAGAATTTCGAGTGTAGGCAAATGGCCTACAGCTTGCTCGAGCCCAGGTATGGGGCTTCGATTCTTGCGGTTCGTGGTGCTGGTCCTCGCCGTCGCCGGCGTCGTGGTGGGGTGCGCGCCGGAGGGGGAGGAGACCGGATCGTCCGAGGCCGACCTCACGTTCGCGCCGACGGTGAAGGGGAACGTCGGGGGCCGCATCCGGGATCTCACCCCGCAAGAGGCGCTCGACCTCCGCATCGTCAGCCACGACAAGATCCTCATGTGGGAAGGGATCGTCGAGCACGTCGGCAAGCCCAACGCCGAGGTCCACCTCATCGACACGAAGCGCTTCGAGGGCCACCTCGGCTACACGCAGCACGGCCTCGGCCGCGGCGCGCAGTACACGGAGGGGAACTTCTTCACCGAGATCCAGTACCCGGGGCCGCAGCGGCGCTACATGCCGTTCTTCCTCTTCGACTTCCGGAGCGCGCCGATCACGATCGACGGCAAGAGCTTCAAGTGGGTCATGAACATCCGTCGCTACAACTACCGCGACAACGAGAAGCAGCTCGCCGACCTGCTCGTGACGATGAAGAACCTCCTCGGCGAGCACGTGATGAAGGGCTACGGCGATCCCGCGCTCTTCGTCTACGACTCGCCGCCCGCCGCCTTCCTCCGCCGCCCTCACGTCACGCAGCTCGGCGAGCTCACGCGCCGCGGCTTCACGCCGATCACGGAGCCCGACATGATCCGCCTCGCCGGCGGCAAGCTCGTCGCGGTCTTGAACCCCGGCACCGCGTACGGCTACTTGAAGCTCGTGAAGGCGGGCGAGGCCGCCGCGACGGAGGAGCGCCTCACGCCGCGCCACATCGCCGTGTTCCAGGACACGCCCGATCGCGTCCCGCCCGTCAGCGGCATCGTCACGCTCGAGCCGCAGACGCCGCTCTCGCACGTGAACCTGCTCGCGAAGAACCGCGGCACCCCGAACGCGTCGACCGCGCAGATCTCCCTCATCCCGAGCATGGAGCCGCTCTTCGACAAGCTCGTTCGCATGGACGCGAAGGAGGACGGCACGGTCGCGTTCCGTGAGGCGTCGCTCGACGAGGCGACGAAGTTCTGGAACGAGCGCCAGCGGAACGCGCTCGAGGTCCCGCGCATCGCGCCGATCTCGCTCGACCCCGTCGAGTTCGCGACGGCAGAGGGGGCGGTCGCGGAGCTCCCGAACATCGGCTCGAAGGCCGCCAACTACGCCGTCATCCAGAAGCTCCTCGGCCCCTCGCTCGTGAAGCCCGGCTTCGCGCTCGGCTTCGCGCACTACCGAGCGCTCATCGCCGGCGCGCCGGCCGAGCGCCTCATCGCCGACCTCGTCGCGAAGAAGGACACGCTCGCCCCGGAGGACATCGACGCGCGCCTCGCCCAGATCCGCGAGGCGATCAAGACGCAGACGCCGGAGGCCGCGCTCGCCGCCCCGACCGCCGCCGTCCGCGCGATCGCGGCGAAGCTCCCGGGCGTCGCCCGCATCCGCTTCCGCAGCTCCACGAACAGCGAGGACCTCCCCGTCTTCAACGGCGCCGGCCTCTACGAGTCCGACGGCTTCGACGTCGCCGACAGCGACAAGAAGCTCCAGAAGAAGCTCCTCGGCGTGATGTCGTCGCTCTGGCTTGAGCGCGCCTTCTGGGAGCGCGAGCTCTTCGGCATCAAACACGCCGACGTCGCGATGGCGATCCTCGTGAACCCGGCCTTCTCCGACGAGACCGCGAACGGCGTCGTCGTCGGCGGCCCCAACGCCGCGGGCACGTTCGCGAGCTGGGTCAACGCGCAGAAGGGAGAGGCCTCCGTCACGAACCCGCTCGAAGGCGAGGTCCCGGAGTCGTTCACCGTCACCGGTCGGGGCAACCTCACGATCACGAAGCTCGACTCGCGCTCGAACATCGGCGACGTCTTCCTCGAGGGCAGCGCCGACCGGATCGCGCCCGCGCTCGCCTCGCAGCTCGCCGAGCTCCACGCCGCGACGGAGAAGCTCTACGCCCACTTCGTCGGCGAGCGCGTCGCCGAGGGCGACACGCAGCCCTACGCGATCGACCTCGAGTACAAGCTGATGACCGAGAACGGCGCCGCGAAGCTGTACATCAAGCAGACCCGCCTCCTCGCGCTGCGCTAGTCTTTCTTGTTCGAGAGGGCTCTGCCCTCTCGAGCTCTCCCGCCGGGGGGTTCTTCGCACGCGCTGCGCGCGTGCTGCGACGCCCCCGGACCCCCGCGAGAGGGTCTTACCGCTCCGCAGAGGGACTACTGCTGTGGGTAGGATGAGACGGCGATGCGGCGGCCGTCTGGGTCGCGGAAGTAGAGGGTGAAGTCGGTGCGCGCCTCGACTTCGATCTCGGGGCTCGTGGCGAAGCGGTCGCGGGCGGCGGGGGGCAGCGCGAAGCAGAGGAGCTCCTTTGTCGTCGGGTCGATGCGAGGCTCGTCGGGGTCGCGCTCTTCGAGCATCAGGATGGTGCCGCCGGCGTCGAGCCAGAGGGAGCGCGGGTTGCGGCGGGTGATCGCGAGGCCGAGGACGCCGGCGTAGAAGCGCTCCAGCGCGGCGAGGTCGTCGGTGCGAAGGGCGAGGTGATGGATCCGCATGCGGCGCGGGCATGCTAATTCAAGCGGCCATGCGAAACGTCGTCGTCGCCACCCACGGCCATTGCTTCGACGGGCTCTGCTCGGCCGTGATGTACACGCGGCTCCTCCGCCACGTGCGGGCGGGCGAGGAGCTCGCGTTCTCCTACCGCGGGATGGGCTACGGCCCGGGGCAGAACGGGGTCGACCCCGCGATCCTCACCGGCGACGACAACGCGATCCTCGACTATCGCTTCTCCGTCGCGCCGTCGCTCAACTGGTACTTCGATCACCACGTGAGCGCGTTCCCCGGCGCGGCGGAGCGCGATGCGTTCGAGGCCGGTCTCCACGACGCGAAGCGCCACCTCTTCCACGACGGCAAATACGGCTCCTGCACGAAGCTCATCGCCGACGTCGGGCGCGCTCGGTTCGGGCTCGACACGTCCGATTGCGCCGAGCTCGTGCGCTGGGCGGACATGATCGACTCCGCGTCGTTCCCGAGCGCGGAGATGGCGGTCGAGAAGAGCGAGCCGGTGCTGCAGCTGATGACGGTGGTAGAGAACAAAGGCAACGACGCGTTCCTCGCCGCGATGATCCCGCGCCTGCTCGAGCGGCCGCTCGACGAGGTGGCGAAGAGCCAGGACGTGACGGAGGCGTTCGCGCCGCTCTGGGCGCAGCAGCAGAAGTTCGTCGAGCAGGTCCGCGCCGGGGCCGAGGTGCGCGGGTCGGTCGTCCTCGTGGACCTGTCGGACGTGGTGATCGACGTCGCGGCGAAGTTCGTGACGTACGCGTACTGGCCCGAGAGCGCCTACTCCGTGCTCCTCACGCGCTCGACGACGAAGTGCAAGCTGTCGATCGGTTACAACCCGTGGTCCAAGGTCCCGCGCACGCACGACATCGCGAAGATCTGCGAGCGCCACGGCGGCGGCGGCCACCCCGTCGTCGGCGCGGTGACGCTGAAGGCGGACGAGGTCGCGAAGGCGAAGACCCTCGCCCGCGCGATCGCGGACGAGCTCGCCTCGTAGGTGGTGAAGGTCCTCGGCCATCGCGGCGGGCGAGGGGAGGGCTGGCCGGCGGAGAACTCGATCGCGGCGTTCGCGCGCGCGTTCGCGGAGGGGGCGGACGGCGTGGAGCTCGACGTGCGGCTCTCGCGCGACGGAGTGCCGGTGCTGCTCCACGATCCGAAGCTCGCGGACGGACGCGTCGTCGGGCGCTGCCTCCGCGCCGAGCTCGACGCGGCGACGCTCGACGACGCGCTCGACGTCTGCCGCGGCAAGATCGTGAACGTCGAGGTGAAGCCCGACGCGCCGCAGCGATTCGCGCTCGTCCGCGCGGTCGCGCGCTCGCTGGCGCGCGCGGCGCGCGACGTCGAGGTGGTGGTGAGCTCGTTCGACCCCGCGATCGTCCTCGCCTTCGCGGCGCTCGCGCCCCGGCATCCACGCGCGATGCTCGTCGGCGCGCGGACCCCGCGCCTCACGACGCGGCTCCCCCTCGCGCTGCGGCGGCTCGTCGTGGCCGCCCATCTCCACGATACGCTCGTGAGCGCCGCCGTCGCCGCGCGCATCCGTGCGGCCGGCCTCCGCCTCTGCGTATGGACCGTGAACGACGCGTCGCGCGCGTCGGAGCTCGCCGCCCTCGGGGCGGAGTGGCTCATCACCGACGGCCCGCGAGAAATCGTCGCTGCTACCCGCTGAATCGCCACGAAAATCGAAATTCGTCCGGCGGCGTGTCGATCCGCGGAGGGCTCGCGTGTCGTCCGGGCATGAACACGAACATCGCTCTTCTCGTCCCGCCCGCTGCTCCCGCCACGAAGTGGGGCGCCCGCATCGTTGGAGGTCTCGCCATGGCGTTCCTCGCGTTCGACGCCGCGATCAAGATCGCGCTCTATGGTCCCGCGGTCGAAGGGTCCGCGAAGCTCGGCTTCACACCCTCCGCCGTCGTCGCCCTCGGCGCCCTCGAGCTGGTCATGATCCTCCTCTACCTCGTGCCCCGCACCGCGCCGATCGGCGCCGTCCTCTGGACCGGCTACCTCGGCGGCGCGATCTGCGTCCACGTGCAGCAGGGAGACCCGTGGCTCAGCCACACGCTGTTCCCGATCTACGTCGCGGTCATGCTCTGGCTGCCGCTGTTCCTGCGCGACGAGCGAGTGCGCAACCTTTTGGTTGCGTGAATCCGCGGGTCGGGTATCTTGCAACCAAGAGGTTGCATCATGTCCGTGCGCGCTGAGGCCATCCGGGTGCGGGACGCTTCGCCGCTCTTCGCCGCGCTCGGCGACGAGACCCGACTGAAGCTCGTCGCGCGGCTCGCGAAGACGGGGCCCGCCTCGATCTCGCGGCTCAGCGCGAAGGCCGACGTCACGCGGCAGGCGATCACGAAGCACCTCGAGGTGCTCGCCGGCGCCGGGCTCGTGAAGAGCCGGCGCGTCGGACGCGAGCGCGTCTGGGAGCTCGATCCCGCGCGCCTCGCCGACGCACATCGTCACCTCGACGCGATCGCGAAGCAGTGGGAGGTCACGCTCGCCCGCCTCGAGCGCGACTGAGTCTGGATCCCGCGCGCGCGTCGGCGTCCTCACCCCGCCGGCGACGCGGGCGGGGCTCGTGGTTCATCGGGCTCGTGCTCATGGGCTCATGCGCCGCGGAAGGGGCCGGCGCTGGGGCCGTGCGTGCTCGCGTGTTTCGCGAGGCAGCGGATGTGGAGCGGCGCATCGCACTCGTCGCAGGCGGCGCCTTCGGAGGCGACCGTGATGCGGTCGTCGCAGGTGGAGCAGCGCTTGCCCGCGACCTGCGGCGCGCTCGGCGCGTCGCTCCAGCGCGGATCGTCGCGCGGCGGCAACGCGCGCGGGGCGCGGCCGGGGAGGGCGCGCCGAGCGCGGGCGCGGACGATGTCGCCGATGCCCTTCACGACGGACATCCCGCCGAGGACGACGGAGCCGAAGCAGAGGCCGACGCCAGGTCCGCCGTCGAGCCAGAGCCCGAGCTCGAAGAGCACGACCGCGCCGAGGGTGCCGGCGACGAGCGTGCGGGCGCCGGAGACGGTGGGCTTCTTGGAGCTCAAGCTCGCGTCATCGTCACTTGTCGCACGTGATCCGCACGACCTCGACGCCGCCAGGGATGTTCTGCGAGAACACGCCGTCGGGCAGCGGCGGGTTCCACTTCACGTCTTCGTAGCGGAAGAGGACGTCCTGGTCCTGACCCGGGACCTCGACGTGGATGCGTCGCGGCAGCTCGGCGTTGCACTGCGGCCCGCTCGTGGGGATCGGCGGATCGATCATCGCGGGATCGATCTGCGGGACGGACATCGCGGCCGGTTTATGGTCGGCGAGCTCGGCGTGGTAAAGCGTGATGCCCTGCTGTTCGACGACGACGTCGAGGACGCGGAGCCGCTGCTCGTTCCACGGTCTCCCGAAGTCGTCGGGGTGGGGCGCGACGTGCACCTTCTCGACCGAGCCGTTGTTCCCCTTGATCGTCACGACGTAGTAGCCCTTGCCGCTCCACTCGATCGACTCGTCGGCTTCGTCGTGCTTGAGGACGGGCACCTCGCCGCGGAGGAGCGAGACGAGGACGTGCCCCGGCATCGGCACCGTCGCGATCCGCGCGATGTTGCACTCCGACGCGGGCCCGAACGAGAACCGCCTGGCGCGCAGGTCGTTGAGGGAGAACTTCTTGCCGTCGCTCGCGAGCGTCCACAAGGTCACCCCGAACGGGCTCACGATGTCGAGGCGGAGCCGATCGGGCCACACCGCGAACATGAGGAGGTCGCCGCGCATGCGGCCGTCGCGTTTGTTGAACTGATCGATCTTCGCCGTCGCGTGCACGCCGAGCCCGCAGTCTTGCGTCGCATGCACGCGGTCCGTCGCCGCGCGCGCCGTCGGCATCCTCGACACGGGCGGCGGCGTCCCGCACCCGGTCCCCGCGAGCAAGCCGGAGGCAACGACGAGTGGCGCAACGAAGCGGAGCAAGTCCATGCGCGCGTCCTAACACACGAACGCCGCAACCTCATTCCTCCCGCGCGCGCGCCCGCAGCGTTCTCGCGCCGCCCAGCGGTCGTCGATGTCGTCGATACGGCAGTCACGTTCTCGCTCGCGCGGAGGCTCGCGGCTCGCGTAGGCTCGCGGCTCGCGCGGAGGGGGCGAGAAATGGCGTCGGCCGCGGTGCCCGGGTGGGCACGCGGCCGAGATGCGCGGCGTGGCGCTTGCGTGGCTCAGGCGAGCTTGACGGGGCCGTGATCGTCGCAGTGGCCGTCGTGGGCGTGGTGGAGGTGGCCGTCGACGACGTAGTCGGTGTGATCGCCGTGGGCGACGGCGTCGTGGCCGCAGCCGTCGCCGTGCTTGTGGGTCTTGTCGTGCTTGGCGCAGTCGTGAGACGGCGTGCAGTCGGCCGGGTTCGCGCCGCCGACGGTGAGCGTGTGCTCGTCGACGTGATCGCCGTGGACGTGATGCAGGTGCCCGTCGTGGAGGTAGTCGGTGTGGCCGTCGTGCTCGATCGTCTTGTGACCGCAGTTCGGGCCGTGCGTGTGGTCGTGGTTCTCGTGGGTCTTGTGGTCGCTCATGGTTTCCTCGATCTGGGTCGGTGAATCGGTTCAGGCGCCGTCGGCGTCGTCGTGGACGTCGTCGGCTTTGCCGTGGGTGTGAGGTTCGGATGCGTGCTCGATCGCGCTGCGGATGAGATCGCTCACGTGGCTGTCGGCGAGCGAATAGAAGATGTGCTTGCCGGCCCGCCGCCGCGCGACGATGCGCTCTGCGCGGAGCAGGCGGAGCTGCTGCGAGACGGTGGAGAGCCCGACGTTCGCCGCCTCGGCGAGCTCGGTGACGCACCACTCTCCGTCGCTCAAGCGATGAAGCAGCTTGAGCCGCGAGATGTCGCCCGCCGCGCGGAAGATGGCCGCCGCGCGCTCGAGCTGGTCATCACTGATGACCACGTTCCGCGCCCGCCGCGCATGCTCGTCCGGTCCGCACACGTCGCGTTCGTGTGCATGCTTCGCCGCCCCGTTCTTGCTCGCTCCGTTCGCTCCGGGGAGGCCTTGGTTCTTGCCAGAAGTGGTCCGCGTCATCACTTCACCATGTAATGAATTGTTATAGTGACATCGCCCGCGCCGTCAAGCCCGAGCACCGATCCGACCCGAAAACATGAAGAAACCACGAGAAACCGCACGCCATCCCGAGTCCCGCCGCCGCTCGCCGCCGCTCGCCGCCGCTCGCCGCCGCTCGGCAGACGTGCACCGGTTGTTCGGCAGATATGCACGGTCTGTTCGGCAGATGTGCACCGGTTGCTCGGCAGGTATGCACGGTCTGTTCGGCAGATGTGCACCGGTTGCTCGGCAGATGTGCACCGGATGCTCGGCACGCCGTCCCGAGTCCCGCCGCCGCTCGGCAGATGTGCACCGGATGCTCGGCAGATATGCATCGGTTGCTCGGCAGATGTGCCCGGGATGCTCGGCAGCGGATGCTCGGCAGATATGCATCGGTTGCTCGGCAGATGTGCCGGGATGCTCGGCACGCCGTCCCGAGTCCTGCAGCCGCTCGGCACCGGTTGCTCGGCAGATATGCACGGTCTGTTCGGCAGGTGTGCACCGGATGCTCGGCAGATGTGCACCGGATGCTCGGCAGATATGCACCGGTTGCCCGGGGTGCTCGGCAGGTGTGCACCGGATGCTCGGCAGATGTGCACCGGATGCTCGGCAGATATGCACCGGTTGCCCGGGGTGCTCGGCACGCCGTCCCGAGTGCCGCAGCCGCTCGGCAGGTGTGCACCGGTTGCTCGGGAGATATGCACGGTCTGTTCGGCAGATGTGCACCGGATGCTCGGCAGATGTGCACCGGATGTTCGGCAGATGTGCACCGGTTGCTCGGCAGATGTGCTCGGGATGCTCGGCAGATGTGCTCGGGATGCTCGGCAGATGTGCACCGGATGCTCGGCAGATGTGCACCGGATGTTCGGCAGAGTCCACGTGGTCGCGCGTGGGGTCACGGTGGGCGTGGCGTGGGCGCGAGGGAGTCATTCGTCCGCTCCGTGGAGGTCGGCGTACTTTGTGTGGGCGCGGACCTGGGTGATGGCGCGGGTTTCGAGGCAGAGGGCGGTGAGGTGGCCGCCGAAGCAGCAGCCTGTGTCGATGCCCCAGCACTCGACGTCGGGGAGAGGGCGGTCCACGCGCGGGGACTCGAGCGAATGAACCGCGTGGCCGTAGACGACGTGGCTCGGGCCGCGCCAGCGCTCCGTCCACACCACGCCGCGTGGGGCGGCGAGGGCGCCCTCCGCGAGCGCGATCATCTTGCCCGTCTCCGGATCGACCCAGCGGCATCGAAGCATCTTTTGGGGCTTCTGCTCCGCGCCCGCCACTGACTCGAAGCCGCCGTGCACCACCGTCCAGCCCGGCGCGGCCTCCGCCGTGATCGGGCGCGACGCGAGCCACGCGCGGTCCTCTTCGTCGAAGGCCTCCCACTGCGCGAGACGATCGGGCGCGGGGGGCGTCATCGCGTTCTTCTTGCCGAGAGTTCGCTCCTCGTCGACGCGCTTGAACCAGCGTACGAGCTTCTCCTCGTGATTGCCCATGATCGCGAGGACGTCGCCACGCGCCTCGAGCGCCCGGACCTCGCGCACCACGCCGACCGGGTCCGGACCGCGATCGACGAGGTCCCCCACGAACACCAGGCGATCCTCGCCCGCACGATAATCCACCGCGCGGAGCAGCTCGCGGAGCTCCTCGAGGCAGCCATGAACGTCTCCGATCGCGAGGGTGCGCCGCATCGTCGGGCCCGATCATAGCGCCGCGCCGGCGCGCGTGCGGCGAACCGGGACCGCCAGCGCGCGTGCAAACGGGGGAGCGGGAGGCCGCGCGCCGGCGCGCGTGTGGCGAACGGGCAGCGGAGGCGACGGGGCGCGTCGGGGGCGGGCTATAGTGGACGCGGGATGAGCGACGCGCGGGATCGAAGCGGCGGGGCCGATCTCGTGCGTGCGCTCGAGTCGGAGTGGCAGGGCGCGCTCGATCGTGTGCTTCGGCCGCTCGGGTATGCGAGCGCGGATGTCGGGCGCCTCGCGCCGCGGGTCGTCGAGCTGTCGCGTGCGTACAACGAGGGCACGGCGGAGGGGCGGAAGAGCAAGCTGCCGCTCGAGGCGCGCGTCGCGTTCTCGTTTCCGCGCGACGTCCCGAAAGGCACCGCCGCCGTCCGCGAGATCGTCGCCGACCTCGAGCCGCCGCTCCGCGTCGTCGACCTCGGCGCCGGGCTCGGCGCGATGACGTGGGGGCTCGCGCGCGCGCTCGAGGCCGCGGGCAAGCGCGGGCGCGTCGACGCGGTCCTCGTCGACGAGGACCCCGACGTCCTCCGCGCCGCGGCGGCGATCGCGCGGGAGGCGCCGCGCTCCGCGATCGACCTCGCGGTGACGACGCGCACCGGGACCGTTCACGACTTCGTGCCCGAGCGCGCGGACGTCGTGTTCCTCGGTCAGGTCCTCAGCGAGATGGACCTGCGGCTCGAGGCGGCCGCGCGTGTCGTCGAGCACGCGGCGCTCATCGAGCGGCTGCAAGAGCAGGCGAGGTTCGTCGTCGTCGTCGAGCCGGCGCTCCGCGATCGGACCCGTCACCTCCACGCCGTTCGTGACGCGCTCGCGGCGCGCGGCGTGTCGATCGCCGCGCCGTGTCTCCACGCCTCCGCGTGCCCGGCGCTCGCGATCGAGGACGACTGGTGTCACGAGGACCTCGCCGCGCTCGATCTCCCGCCCTGGGTCACGCCGCTCGCGAAGGCGGCGGGCCTGCGCTGGCAGGGGCTCACGTTCAGCTATCTCGTGCTCCAGCGCGATCCGATCGCGCGACCGGCGCCCGCGGCGGGGACGATCCGATTCCGCGTGACCTCCGATCTCCTCCGCTCCAAAGGCAAGGTCGAGCTCTTCGCGTGCTGCGAAGACGGGCGCCGTCCGCGCATTCGTCGCCTCGAACGTCACGGCTCCGAGCTCGACGCGCTTTGTCGCGGCGACGTCGTGACGCTCACGAACACGGAGCGCGATGGTGAGCAAGGAGAGAGAGAGCTTCCGTTCGACGAGCGCGGTCGCATCGCCGACCACGTCACGATTGACGTCGGACCGGTGCGTCGGTAGCCGGAGACCACGATGAAGGGTCTCTACGCGATCGTCGACACCGGGCTCCTCGCGCGTCGCGGGACCGATCCGATCGCGTACGCACGCGCGATCCTCGAGGCGCGGCCCGCCGCGTTGCAGCTGCGCGCGAAGGACGTGCCCGCGCGCGCGATCCTCTCGCTCCTCCGCGCGCTCGGCCCGCTCTGCCGCCAGGCGGGCGTGCCGCTCGTCGCGAACGATCGCGCCGACCTCGCGACGCTCGCCGGTTGTGACGTCGTTCACATCGGACAGGAAGACCTGCCGTACGACCTCGTTCACCGCATCGCGCCGCAGCTCTCCGTCGGCATCTCCACCCACGACCTCGCGCAGCTCGAGCGCGCGCTCGCGGACAAACCCGGGTACGTCGCGTTCGGTCCGGTGTTCGCGACGATGACGAAGGTGAACCCGGATCCGGTCGTCGGCATCGACGGTCTGCGCGCGGCGGCGGCGAAGACGCGCGCCGCGGGCGTGCCGCTCGTCGCGATCGGCGGCATCACGCTCGCGAACGCGGCGGAGGTCGCGCCCCACGCCGACGCGTTCGCCGTCATCGCCGACCTCCATCCCGAAGGCGCCTCGCTCCGCGAGGTCACCGAGCGCGCGCGCGCGTTCCAGGCTGCGTTCGGCGTCCCGCGGATCCGATCCGAGGTGGCGTGAGCATCATCCTGAGCAGCATCCTCATCGGCGCGGGCAGCGCGCTCATCGGACGCTTCATCGTGAAACGCCGCGCCGAAGCGGCGCAACGTGCGAGCGACGCGGAGAACGAGAGCAAAAAAGAGGAGAAGAAGGAGCCCGCGATCGACGCGGACGAGGCGAAGGCCGCGGCGGAGGTCGAGGCCGAGGTCCCGACCGCGAAGGACGAGAGCGCGCCGCGCCTCGAGCCGGAGGTGAAGAAGCCGAAGGCGAAGGCCAAGCCCGCGAGCGGCGTGCAGCAGCGGCTCGAGGGGTTCCTCTGCCAGCTCGGTGACGTCCTCACCCGCGTCACCGGCGAGGAGGCCTGGCTCGCCGGCGGCGTGGTCCTGTCCGAGGAGATCCCGGTCGCCGTCCTCTTCGTCGCGCCGGACGCCGGGCAGGACTGCGCGATCTACGTCCGGCCGCATCCGCGTTCGAGCCTCTTCTGGCTCGAGCCGCTCGATCCCGCGGCCGTCCTCGTCGGGGGCGAGCCGCCGAGCTCGGTCGAGCACGCCGGCGTCCGCTTCGATCGCGCGCGGCGTCTTCCGCTCCGGCCGCGGCGCATCGGCGTCGGCGCGCCCGACGTCGGAGACGGCGTCCTCGTCGCGGAGTACGCGTCCGCCGGCGCCGAGCGCCTCCTCGTCCTCAAGTCGAACAGCGGCGACGTCCGCGCCTATCGCGGCCTCGAGCTCGAAGAAGGAACCTACGAGGTCATCGCCTCCGGCGAGTCGACGCTCTGACCGCGAAGCCGCCGGCTCGCTCCCCTGAGCGGCACGGCGTGCGAGCGTCGCAGCCCGCGTCCGCGGAGGTGGTGCAGACCTTCCGTCGCGCGCATGCGTGTGAGCGTGGCGGGCCGCGAGCGTGTGGCGGCTACGTCGCGCGCATGCGTGTCAGCATGGCTTCGACGACGAGCTGGGCGGCGCCGTTGCCGGAGAGGTGCTCGAGGGCGGTGAGCGCGTGGCGGCCGCGGGTCGCGATCGCTTCGGCGTCGGTTCGGCCGGCGCGCGCGGACTCCGCCGCGTTGGCGGCGAGCTTCGAGGCGAGCGCCGCGATGTGCGCGGGGAGACGGTCCTTGTCCTTCTTCGCCGCCTCCGCGAGGGCGAGGACGGGCTCGATGCCGGGGCTCGTCGTCGCCGCGAGCGCGTCGGCGACGAAGCGATCGCGCGCTTCGCTCTCGTCCGGATCGGCGAGGAGGACGCCCGCCTCGACGCTGCCGCCCGCGAGCCGCGCGACCTCCGCCGCCCGCGCCGCCTCCACCCCGCCCTCGACGAGGAGCGCCTGCACCACGTCGTCGGGCAGCGGCGCGAAGCGGACGCGCTGAGTGCGCGAGAGGATGGTCGGCAAGAGCGCCTCCGGCTGGGACGTGAGCAAGATGAAGTGCGTCTTCTGTCCCGGCTCTTCGAGCGTCTTCAGGAGCGCGTTGGCGGCGGAGTCGCTGAGCTCCTCCGCGCGACGGACGATGAACACCTTCGCCCGCCCCTCGTGCGGCGCGAAGGCGGCGCGCGCGAGGACGAGCGTGCGGATCTGATCGACCGAGATGTCCTGCGTCTCCGGCGTGCGCCGTCCGATCGACGAGGGCGCGTACAGCCCGCGCTCGATCACGACGACGTCGGGGTGGAGCGGCCGCGTGTCCTCGCGCGGCACCGCGCGCTGGCACGCCGAGCACGCGCCGCACGCGCGCACGCGCTTCGGCTCGGGGGCGGCGGCGGCGAAGAGGCCGCCTCCCTCGTCGCCGCCGCGCCGCTCGCAGACGAGGGCCTGCGCGAGGCCGAACGCGGCGAGCTCCTTCCCGACGCCGTTCGGGCCCGCGAAGAGATAGGCGTGATGGACCCGATCCGACTCGAGCGCGAAGTCGATCGTGCGGAGCGCGGTCTCTTGGGCGCGTACGTTGGCGAGGAGATCGGTCATTTCTCGGACGTCCGGAGGGGCGCGACGGGGCGAAGGAAGAAGAGCTGCAGCCCGCGTCCGACGAAGAGCGCCGCGACGGCGGCGATGCCGCCCACGATCGGGCGACCTCGCAGCATGACGTACCCGATCGCGAGGACGGCGAGGTACGCGATCGACACGAGGAGCGGCAGCGCCGGCGCGACCGCCTTCGCCCGCGCCTCCGCCGCCTCCGCGCAGCCCTCGCACGCCGGGCTGTCGCCGATCGAATGCGTCGCCGGCCGATCGGCATGAACCGCGCACTTCACGCCCGCATGCTACACAGCCTCACGACTCAGCCGAAGAGGGACCAGCGTGATCAGAGCGTTCGAGCACGTGCACGGGCATCTCGGGTGGCTCGGCGCCGCGTTGCTCGTTCATCCCGCCGTGCTCTTGCGGAACCGGAAGCGGCGGGCGCATCTCGCGGTCGCGTCGTCGACGGCGTTGATCACCGCCGGGTCCGCGCTCGGGCTCTGGCTCTACGTCGCGTACCGCGAGCAGCTGAAGCGCGACATCTTCCAGGGCTCGCCCGCGGTCGGGCTCCTCTTCGAGCGGAAGGAGCACCTCGCGTTCGCGGCGGTGATGTTCGCGTGGAGCGGCTGCGCGACGTACTTCGCCGCCGCGGGCGCGAAGGGCGACCTCGCGTGGACGCTCCGCACCGTCGCGTTCCGCTCCTTCGTCGCCGCCGCCGCGCTCGCGATCCTCGTCGCCGTGCTCGGCACGTGGGTCGCGGTCTACAAGTCCTTCTGAACGATCGACCACGCCTCGAAGCGCGCCGCGCTCGACTTGCTCCCCGCCGCCGGGATCCAACGCACGGAGAGGCGCGACTTGCCGCGCGTGAGCTGCGCGGGGACGAAGACGTCGCGCTCGTGCCACGCTCGCGCCGCCGCGATCGGTCCCCACGTCGCGACCGTCGTGACGGCGACGCCGTCGACCTCCAGCGTCGCGCGCGCCGGCGCCTCGCTGCGATCGGCGAGGCGGCGCAGGAACACGCCCTCGTTCGCCGGATCGATCGCGAGCGTGAATTCGAGCGGGCCCGTCACGTCGTGCACCGTCGCCGTCAGCGTCGCCGGGCCAGCCACGTCGTTCTCGCCCTCGAACGCGCTCGTCAGCGTGCGCGCGCTCGCGCTCGGGGCGCGGTAGGCGTGCGCCTGCATCTGCGGGCGGTCGCCGACGTCGAACGCGTCGGTGCGCTCGCGCCGCGCCTGCGCCCGCCGGTAGACGAACGCCGCCGCGGCGTAGCGCGTCGTGACGCTGTTGCCCGGGCCGTGCTCGGTCGTCTGCCGCAGCGCGCTCGTGAAGCCGATGCCGGGCCAGAGCCGGTACATCGTCGTCGCCCCGTTCTTCTGGAACTCGGCGCCGGTGTCGAGGAGGTCCGTGCGCGGGCAGCCCTGCATCGGCCGCGTGAACGGCCGCGAGAGGAGCTCGTTGCTCCAGCCGCCGAGGTGATCGTCCTCGTGGCCGGTGCCGTGGATCGCGGGCGTGCGCGCGCCGTCGACCATGACGCGCAGATCGCCCTCCCACCATCGCTTCGTCGCGGGCGCCTCGGGATCGATCGCGAGCACGGTCGCGACGAGCTTCCCGCTCCCGGTCACGTCCGCGTAGACGACGTCGCCGGGCCCCGTCGTCGAGAGCGGGCGCGCGTGCACCTCGAGCGTGCCGGTCTCGGCGCGGGGCCAGCGCGGCGGCACGCGATGCACCGACGCCTGGCCGTCGATCCCGTCGATCGCGATGCGCGCGCCGCTCCAGAACGGGAGCGGGAGGCGCGACTCGAGGAGGCGCGGCTGCATCGTCCACGCGACCGAGTCGATGCGCGCGTAGCCGCGGCCGGAGCCGAAGAACAGGCCGAGCGGGACGTCGACCTGCGGCGCCGTCGCGCCGTCGAACCAGATCCGGATCCGCGCGGCGGCGAGCGCGTCGTCGGTGAGGTCGGCGGTCGGGACGAAGCGGAGGAGCTCGATGATCCCTTCGCCCGCGAGGGTGGCGTCGCGATCGATCGGCGCCGGCGTGACCGCGGGCGCGCTCGCGAACCGCGCGACGAGCGCGTCGTCCTGTCCGGTCGTCCAGCTCGCGACGTCCCAGTCGGCGGGGAACGTGTCGACGTGCGCGGCGTAGAAGCCGGCCGCCTTCTCCGTCGTCACGCGGAGGCGGCCCCGGAACGCGAGCGGCGCCCACGACGCGAAGCCGCCGCTCGTCTCCTGGTTGTCGTCGACGAGCGCCGCCGCGAACGGCGGAGCGCCGCCGGCGAAGAGCGCGTCGGCGTCGACGTCGATCCGCGCCGTCGTCTCGTCGTCGAAGTAGAAGCGCACGCGCCCGAGCGCGAGCGGCGTGTCCCCGCTCCCCGCGGAGGTGAACCAGAGCGTGCGCAGGACGCCGGGGCCGACCTCGTCGAGGAGGACGTGCTCGCCGGTGACGGCGTCGGTGTAGAGCTCGCTGTACGTCCCGCCGAAGCCGTCGTCGTTGCCGCCGCTGCGATCGAAGCTCGTCACCGCGTGCGTGCGGACGCCGGCGAAGAGGCGCGGCCACGCGTCGATCGCGGCGGCGGTGGACGCGACGTCGAACGGCGGCGCGATCGGCGCGAGCGCGGGCGCCGCCGCTGCCTCGCGCCCGGCGTCGGCGAGGACGATCGGCGCGTCGCCGGGCGGCGCATCGACGCGACCGGGACGCGCGGGGCCCGCGGGCTCGCCGGGCGGAACGTCGAGCGAGCACGCCGCCGCCGCGGCGACGACGGCGGCGAGCCAACCGCGCTTCACGTGCCGGTGAAGGTCGCGGCGCGCTTCTCGAGGAACGCGCTCATGCCTTCGCGGCGATCGTTCGTCCCGAAGAGCATCGCGAACGCCTGCGTCTCGAGCGCGTTCGCGGTGTCGAGCGGGACGTCGGCGCCGGAGTAGAGGACGCGCTTGCACTGCGCGATCGCGACGCGGCCCTTCTTCGCGATCTTGCCGGCGACGTCCTTCACCTTCGCCAGGAGCTCGGGGCCCGCGACGACGCCGTTCACGAGGCCGATGCGGAGCGCCTCTTCGGCGCCGATCGTGTCGCCGGTGTAGCAGAGCTCGCGCGCGCGGCCGATGCCGACGCGGCGCGCGAGGCGCTGCGTGCCGCCGAAGCCCGGGATGATGCCGAGGTTCACCTCGGGCTGGCCGAGCTTCGCCTTGTCGCTCGCGTAGAGGAAATCGCACGCGAGCGCGATCTCGCAGCCGCCGCCGAGCGCGAAGCCGTTGACCGCGCCGATGACGGGGAAGGGGGCGCGCTCGATGCTGGAGCAGATGCGATGGCCCACCTCGGAGAAGAAGCGCGCGCGCTCCGTCGTCATGTCGAGCATCGCGCCGATGTCGGCGCCGGCGGCGAAGGCCTTCTCGCCCGCGCCGGTGAGGATCGCGCAGCTCACCGTCGCGTCCTTCGTGAGGTCGGCGAAGGTCTGGCCGAGCGCGACGAGGAGCTCCTCGTTCAGCGCGTTCAGCTTGTCGGGGCGGTTCAGCGTGACCGTGACGATTGCCCCGTCTCGCTCGGTAAGAACGGTATTGCTCATTTCTTTGCTCCCGCCTGATCGTACTCGTAGAAGCCGCGGCCGGTCTTCTTGCCGAGCCAGCCCGCCGCGACGAGGTTCCGGAGCATCGTCGGCGCGCGGTACTTGTCGTCGCCGATGTCGCGGTGGAGCACGTCCGCGATCGCGAGGACCGTGTCGAGGCCGATCAGGTCCGAGAGCTCGAGCGGCCCCATCGGGTGGTTCAGCCCGAGCTTCGCGCCGGTGTCGATGTCGGCGGCGGTGCCGACGCCCTCCTGCAGCGCGAAGCACGCCTCGCACAGCATCGGGATGAGGATGCGGTTCACGAGGAAGCCGGGCGCGTCGTTCGACGTCGTGCACGTCTTGCCCATCTTCTCCGCCGCGGCCTTCACCGCGGCGTAGGTCTCCTCGCTCGTCTGCACCGCGCGCACGATCTCGACGAGCTTCATCAGCGGCGGCGGGTTCATGAAGTGCATCCCGACGACGAGCGAGGGCCGCTTCACCGCGCCGGCGAGCTTCGTGAGCGAAATGCTCGAGGTGTTGCTCGCGAGGACCGCGCCCGGCTTCATCGCCTCGTCGCACTGCTTGAACAGCTTGATCTTCAGCTCGACGTTCTCGGTCGCGGCCTCGACGACGAGGTCGCAGTCCTTGAACTCGGCGGGCGAGGCGACGGTCTTGATCCGGGCGACGAGGGCGTCCTTGTCCTCCGCCTTGATCTTGCCCTTCTCGACCTGCTTGCCGAGGATCGCCGCGATCTTCGCGCGGCCCTTGTCCGCGAGCTCTTGCGTCGCGTCGCAGAGCACGACCGCGTAGCCCGCCGCGGCCGCGACCTGCGCGATGCCGCCGCCCATTTGCCCGGCGCCGAGGACGCCGATCGTCTGGATATTCATGGGCGGGACGACTAGCACGGGGGCGTGCGGAAGACAGCGCTCGCCGTCCTCTTGATCGGAGTCGCGGCCTGCGCGCGGCCGACGCCGATCGAGCGCGCGCAGCAGCTCGTTCGCCTCCATCGCGAGCCGGAGGCGACCGCGCTCCTCCGCGGGCACCTCGGCGCGCACCCCGACGACGTCCCGGCGCGCCGCCTCCTCGTCCGTGTGCTCGCCTTCGCCGGCGACCTCGAAGGCGCGAAGCGCGAGGCGGAGGAGATCGCGCGGCGCAGGCCCGACGATCCGACCGCGTGGATCGAGATGGGCCACGCGTACGAGCTCGCGCATCGCTTCGACGAGGCGCTCGCCGCGTACGACACGGCGGCGAGCACCGCGCCGGCGTCGCCGCTCGGACCACGCGAGGGCGGGATGCGCGCCGCGCGGTGGGGCGAAGCGGAGGTCGCCGCGCCGCGGCTCGAGGAGGCGATCCGCCGCGGCGCGAGCGACGCGGAGACGTTCCACGTCCTCGGCCTCGTGCGCTTGAACCTCCGCGAGTACGACGCGGCGAAGGCGGCGTACGAGCGCGGGCTCGCCGCCGATCCGAAGAGCAGCGAGAACGTGCTCGGGCTCGCCACCGTCGCGGTCGCGCGCGGCGACGCGCAAGAGGCGCTCGCGGCGTACGACACCCTCGCGCGGATGAAGCCGCGGCACGCGGCGGCACAGCTCGGGCGCGCGTGGGCGCTCGCGAAGCTGGGGCGGCGCGCCGACGCGGAGCGCGCGCTCGATCGGGCGGCGGAGCTCGGCGCCGCACCGGCGAACGTCGCGAAGATGCGCGCGGGCTTGAGGGCCGGCGATCTCTGAATCGATCGCGCCGGATCGAAGCCGGCGATCTCGGTGACGATCGCAGATAAGGTGGAGGGATGGCGGAACGTTCGCTCGCGATGAAGGAGCTCGACGAGGTCTTCGAGGACCTCGTGACGTTGCTCAAGAACCCCGAGGTCGGCGCCGAGCTCACCGCGCGCGGCGTCAACACGAGCCTCGCGATCGTCGGCGCGGAGGGGCTCGCCGCCTACGTGAACGGCGACAAGGCGCGCGCCGCCGACGATCTGTTCACCGTGGCGGAGGAGATCAAGTCGCGGATGGGAGCGGCGTCATGAGCGACAGCCTCGGATCGGGCCGCGTGGGCGTCCCCACGCTCCGCACGGGTCAGGCGCATCCCCATCCGGAGCCGATCGGCGGCTCCGCGTCGTCGCCGGTCGAGCTCATGCCCGGCTACCGCGTGGTGCTCCTCGATCAGCGGCGCCTGCCGTCGCAGGAGCGCTTCGAGTTCTACGCGCGGCCGGAGGAGGTCGCGCAGGCGATCCGCGACATGGTCGTGCGCGGCGCGCCCGCGATCGGGATCGCCGCCGCGTACGGGATCGCCGCCGCCGCGATGCAGGCGCGCGGGGACGCCGCGTCGTTCCTCGAGGCGATGCGCGTCGCGGACGAGGTGCTCCGCGCGGCGCGCCCCACCGCGGTGAACCTCGCGTGGGCCCTCGACCGGATGCAGGTCGTCGTGCGCGACGCCGCCGCGCTCGACTTCGCGACGCGCGTCGAGGCGGTGGCGAAGACGGCGCGCGCGCTGCACAAGGCCGAGGTCGACGCGTGCAGGACGCTCGGGCGCCTCGGCGCGGAGCTCGTCCCCGACGGCGCGACCGTGCTCACGCACTGCAACGCGGGCGCGCTCGCGACCGGCGGCTACGGCACCGCGCTCGGGATCGTCCGCGCCGCGCGCGAAGCGGGGAAGGAGGTGAAGGTCCTCGCGTGCGAGACGCGGCCGTACCTCCAGGGCGCGCGCCTCACCGCGTGGGAGCTCATGAAGGACAAGGTCCCGGTCGAGGTGATCGGCGACTCGATGGCGGCGCACTTCATGGCGAAGAAGGCGATCGACCTCGTCGTCGTCGGCGCGGACCGCATCGCGCGGAACGGCGACGCCGCGAACAAGATCGGCACGTACTCGCACGCCTGCGCCGCCGCCGCGCACGGCATCCCGTTCTACGTCGCGGCGCCGTGGAGCACGGTCGACCTCGCGTGCCCCAACGGCGACGCGATCCCGATCGAGGAGCGCGACGAGCGCGAGCTCACCCACTTCGCGGTCCCGGAGGGCGGCGAGGCGCAGATCGTCCCCGCCGGCGTCCGCGCGCGGAACCCGTCCTTCGACGTCACGCCGGCGAGGCTCCTCGCCGCGATCGTGACGGAGCGCGGCGTCGCCCGCCCCGTCACGCCCGAGTCCCTCGCCGCGCTCGCGCGCTGAAGATCAGCGCGTGTGCCGAGCGAAGAAGCGGAAGAGCTCCTCCGTCGCGTCGACGTCGAGGCTCGTCTTGCCCGTCACGATCTCCGGGAACGCGCCGTCGCCGCTCGGCCAGCTATGGCCGCCGCCTTCGACGGCGTGGAACACCACCTCGGATCCCTCGAGGCACCGCGGGTAGCGCGTCTCGACGACGCGGGTGCCGTCGTCTCGGCCGTCGATCGTGCGCGGCGGATCGGCGGGCTCACACGCGTTCAGCGTCACCCAGCGCGCCCGCGTCGCGTCCCCGGAGAGCACCTCACCGAGGTCGCGCGCGACCGTGCCGCCGCCGTACGGCACGATCGGATCCTCGGTCCCGGCGATCACCATCGCGGAGACCGGCCGCGCCGGCGCGCACGTGTCGGCGCCGTTCGCGGGCATGAGCGCCCCGACGGCGCCGATCGCCGCGACCCGATCGCCGAGCTCGCACGCGATTCGGAACGACATCATCCCGCCGTTCGACATGCCTGCAACATACACGCGCTTCGGGTCCACCTCGCGCTCGGCGACGAAGCGGTCCACGAGCGCACGGATGAACGCGACGTCGTCGACCTTCTGCTCGCTCGCCTTCGTCACGCCGCGGTAGTCGTTCCACGAGCGGTCCACGCCGTCGGGGTAGATGACGACGAATCCTTCGCGATCGGCGACCGAGCTCGCGTGCGCCTGGTCTTCCATGTTCACGCCCCGACCGAGCTGGCCGTGGAGCAGGATCGCGAGCGGCCACGTCGCGGTCGGGTCCGCGCCGTGGCCCGGCGGCAGGCGATAGAGGTACGAGCGCTCGCGCCCGCCGACGTCGATCGTCGCCTCCTCCGTCCCCTCGTCGGGTCGATTCCGACAGCCAGACGTGACGACGGCGACGAGGACGACGGCGAAGGCCGCTCGAACGATGTGCATGGCGCGCAGGTGGCAACCGTCATGCCAGTACGAGCCTCTCCAAATCCCGCGCGATCGTCGCGCGGTGTGCACGGCGCTTCACCGGTGGACTGGTCCGCGTTCAGGCTCGGCGCGTCATCGCGGAAAAAGGACCGAATTGACCCGGCTTCGGGGGGACGCTACGTGACCGGCGTGGCCAGCGATCCCTCACGTCCGGCGTCGCGGTTCGCGCCGAAGCCCCCGTGGCTCAAGGTCCGCGCCCCCGGCGGCGAGACGTACACGAACCTGAAGCAGACGTTCCGCGCGCTCGACCTCCACACCGTGTGCGAGGAGGCGCGCTGCCCGAACGTGGGGGAGTGCTGGGGCGAGGGCACCGCGACGGTGATGCTCCTCGGCGACGTGTGCACGCGCGGCTGCCGCTTCTGCGCGGTGACGAGCGGCGATCCGCGCGGCGCGGTCGACGTGCGCGAGCCGGAGCACGTCGCGCGCGCGATCGCGCGGCTCGGCCTCCAGTACGTCGTCATGACGATGGTCGATCGCGACGACCTCCTCGACGGCGGCGCGGCGCACGTCGCCAAGACGGTGACGCGCCTCCGCGAGCTCCGCCCCGACATCCTGATCGAGACGCTGCTTGGCGATTTCGGCGGACATCACGATTACGTTGATTTGACGGTGCAGGCCCAGCCGCACGTCTGGGCGCACAACATCGAGGTGGTGAGGCGCCTCCAGCGCACGATCCGCGACGTCCGCTGCAGCTACGAGAAATCGCTCGGCGTCTTGAAGCACGTGAAGGACGTCGATCCGGAGCGCATCACGAAGACGTCGATCATGGTCGGCATCGGCGAAGAGGACGACGAGGTGCTCGAGACGATGGCGGACCTCCGCGCGGCGGGCGTCGACCTCCTCACGATCGGCCAGTACCTCCGTCCGACGCCGAAGCACGCGGAGGTGCATCGCTTCGTCACGCCGGAGGCCTTCGCGCGCTTCGCAGAGGAGGGGAAGAAGCTCGGCTTCGCGTACGTCGCGAGCGCGCCGCTCGTGCGCAGCTCCTACAAGGCGGCGGAGGTCTTCGTGCGCAGCGTGCTCCGGCCGGACGATCCCGCGGCGGCGGGGAAGCTCCTCGAGGAGCGGCTCGCCGAGGCGCGCCGCGCCGCGGCCGCGATCGACGGCTCGGACGTGCCGAAGACGACGAGCGAGCTCGCCGCGCGCGCGACCGCCGCGTTGCTCCCGGCGACGAGCCTCGTCCGCAAGCCGTCGTGAAGAGCTGCCGCGTCGCTTCGATCGTCGCGATCGGCGCCGTCGGCGCGGCGGGGATCGTCGAAGCCTGCGGCGGCGATCGGCCGGCCGCGCCTCCGGTCGTGGCCGCGCCCGCGGCGGCGGACAAGGACAAGGACAAGAAGGAGGAGGACGCGCTCGAGGTCGCGTTCTTCGAGGGGCGCACGAAGCTCGGTGGTCCGCCGTGCAGCCGGCTCTTCATCGTCGCGGCGAAGGGGACGGTCACGCTCGCGGACGACGTGCTGAAGACGGGCGACGTGATGATCATCCAGTACCCGGACGATCTCTACGCCGACGCGGACGGCCTCGCGCTCCGCGTCGTGCAGCCGTTCGCGTGCTCGCTCCGCGACAAACCGGGGCCGGTCGTCTCGCTCCGCCGCGCCCATCTCGCGCGCGAGCTCACGTGGGCGGGCGGCCGGATGCACGCGCACCTCGACGTCGGCGCGGACGTCTCGCCGGACCTCTACCTCGGGCGGCTCGAAGGCACCGCCGCCGTCGGCGAGCATCGTCACGAGACGTCGGCGGAGATCCTCGTCGCGATCGAGGCGGCGGGCACGTTCACGATCGACGGCAAGGCGAGCCGCCTCGGCCCGCGCCAGATCGTGACGGTCCCGAAGGACACGCCGCACGCGTGGACGCCCGATCCCGGCACGAACCTCGTCGCGGTCCAGCTCTACGCGCCGCCGGGCCCCGAGCGTCGCTTCCTCATGCTCGACGCCGCCGAGCGCGACGCCGGAGCGCCGAAGGGCTGGTGCGACCCGCCGTTCGCGATCGATGCGAACGGGCACCGGAAGTACCACGTGGGCTGCCCAGGGCTCTAGCGTCGCAAAGCTCAGCCGCGCCCACATCCTCGTACCGAAAACGGCTGAGCATGTGCGAGGAGGGGGATCGTGCTTAGCTTTGTCAGGCCGCCTGGGAAGATCTTTGCCCGGCCGAGCCTCGTAGAAGGAAACCGATGACCAAGCGTTCGCTGCTTCTCGCGTCCTCCTCCCTCGGCCTGCTCCTGGCGATCCCCGGGCACGCCGCCGCCGCGCCGTCCAATCCCTTCGATCCTCCGCTCCGCGATCTCGTCCCCACCGCCGCGGTGGTCGACGCGCCGGACTTCATCCCCGGCGAGATCGTCGTCGACGTGAAGGACGACCTGTCCGACGCCGAGATCGAGGCGCTCGGTCGCGAGCTCCACGTCTCGCTCCGCGACAACAGCCCAGGCGTGAAGGACGACGGCAACATCGAGATCGCCGACGTCGCGCCGGGCGAGATGGCCGCGGTCATGGCCCGCCTCGCCGCGGACCCGCGCGTCGAGGGCGTCGAGCCGGCCGCGGTCGCGCAGATGTACTGGGCGCCGAACGATCCGAAGTACTCCGAGCAGTGGCACATGACGCGCGCCGGCGCCGAGACGGCCTGGGAGTACGCGTGCGGGCAGGGCGTCACGGTCGCGGTCGTCGACACCGGCGTCGCCTGTTACGACGAGGGCGGCTTCATGAAGGGCACCGACCTCGCGGGGACGACCTGCGTCGGCGGCTACAACTTCGTCGGCAAGAACGAGATCGCGGCGGACGATCAGGGGCACGGCACGCACGTCGCCGGCACCATCGCGCAGACGACGAACAACGGCATCGGCGTCGCGGGCCTCGCGCACTGCGCGAAGCTGATGCCGGTGAAGGTCCTCTCCGCGCGCGGCTGGGGCACGATGGCGGACGTCGCGGAGGGGATCCGCTGGGCCGCCGATCACGGCGCGCAGGTCATCAACCTGTCGCTCGGCTCCTCGCAGAAGAGCCCCGTCGTCGAGAAGGCCGTCACGCACGCGTACAAGAAGGGCGTCATCGTCGTCGCCGCGGCGGGCAACTCGGGCCGCTCGGTCGGCTACCCGGCGGGATACCCGGGCGTCATCGCGGTGAGCGCGACGGACAAGAACGACAACATCGCGTGGTTCTCCTCGCGTGGACCCGAGGTCGCGATCGGCGCGCCCGGCGTCGGCGTCACGCAGCAGACGATCTGCGAGTCCGGCAAGAACAAGTGCGAGGTCTGGGGCACGTTCAACGGCACGAGCATGGCCTCGCCGCACGTCGCGGGCGCGGCGGCGCTCCTCGTCGGTCAGGGCGTGACGGATCCGGACGCGGTGAAGGCGACGCTCCAGGGCACCGCGACGCCGAAGGAGGACAAGAACCTCTTCGGCGCCGGCATCCTCGAGGCGGGCAAGGCCACGCAGAAGACCCACTGGGCTCACGTCGTCATCCGCCTCGCCGCGCTCGCCGCGATCGCGGCCGTCGTCGTGCGGCGCATCAAGCAGAAGGGCGGCAAGCTCGAGAAGGGCTCCGGCAAGGTCGCGGGAGCGCTCCTCGGCTCGGTCGGCCTCCTGCCGTTCCTCCCGCTCGTCGGCATCCCCGCTCGCATCGGCGGCGCGCGCGTCTTCGCGGAGCTCGCGATGAAGCCGCTCGGCGAGTGGACGCTCCTGCTCTCGCCCGCGATCCACAAGTGGCTCCCGCTCGCGAGCGCGCTCCCGGTCTTCGCGCTCACGGCGCTCATGTTCGGCAACAAGCACCTCCGGCCCGTCATCGGCGGCCTCGCGCTCGGCACCGCGGCGCTCTGCGCGCAGATCGGCATCTCGGGCGAGACCTGGTTCGCGATGGGCCCGTTCATGCTCCGCGTCTGGTGCGCGGTGAACGTCGTGCTTTGCATGGCGCTCGCGCGCCTCGCGCTCGACGCGAAGAAGGCCTGAACGAATCGCTCAGAACGTGCCGCGGGCGCTGAGCCCGCCGGCACCTGGTTGAAGCCACGGCGCGATGCTCGCGTTCCGTGGCTTCGTCGGTTCGAGGAAGTGCCAGATCAAGCCGCCGGCGATGAGCGCCGCGCCGCTGGCGATCCAGATCGCTCCGAACGTGGGTTGCCCCTTCGCCCGGCCCGCCTGCACCTGCCTCTCCTCGAGATCCTCGGAGCTCTCGTTCGGTAGCTGGACGCACGTGCTCGTTTCGAGACTGCAGCCGGACGGGAGGTCCGGCGCGGTGAGGAGCAGCACGACGCCGACGGTCACCGGGATGACGCCCGCGCCGACCACGAGCCACGGCCAGATCGTGTGACCGCCGTCCTCGCTCGACGACGGCACCACGTCCCTCACGGCGGGCACCACCATCGTCACCGCGCGCGCCTTCGCGCCCTCCTTCGCGATGATCGTCTCCGTGACCTTCGGCGGTGTGTTCGTGCCGAGCGGCACGTTGCGCTGGAGCGTGAGCGTGTGCGAGCCGGGATCGATCGGGATCGCCTTGCCGTCGAGCTGGTGGGTGATGACCTCGCCGTCGATCGTGAGCGTCGCGTCGCCGACGTCGCGCCCGGCCTCGTCCTTCGCGTCGACGACGATCGTCGGCATCGCCGCGAGCACCTGCTCCGCCCACGTCGCGCAGTCGCTCGCGATCATGGCGGGGCAGTCGGTGCTGCACGACACGAACTGCCGTCGCGCCTCGCGCAGCTTCCCGTCCGCGCGCGCGATCTGCCCGCGCTCGGCGGCCTTCGCGCACGCGGCCTGGTCGGCGCGCGCGCCGGGCGCCATCCCCACGACCGCCGCTCCGACGAGCCCGACCACCCATCGACGCATCACCCGCGAGAGTACACGAGAGCTCGTTCTATGCGTGTCGCGCGAGCGGCGCCGAGCGGCAACAGGAACCTCTCCTCTGCGGGGTCCAGGGGCGGCGACGCGCGCCCCGCGCGTGGAGAGTCCCCTGGCGGGGAGAGCTCGAGAGGGGCAGCGCCCCTCTCGAACATGACAAGCCTCAGTCGTGGCCGTCGATGCGGGCCTGGAAGATGAAGTACGGCGGCATGCACGCGCCCGTTCCTGCCGGCGCGCCGGGGACGTACGAGCAGACGTAGTCGTCGCGGCAGGGGATGTCCACGTTGCAGGCCTGGCGGAGCGCCAGCTTCGGTGGGCTCATGCACTTCTCGAAGGACTCGCGGCCGCGCGCCATGCACTCGTTGAAGCCGCTCGGCGGGGCCGCGCCGCAGATGACGCGGTCCTTCAGCTGCCCCATCCGGTTGCAGATGGCGAAGCACGCGCCGCCGGGGAAGCCGCCGGACGCGCCGCTGCAGGAGCCGCCCGGCGTGCCGCGCGCGCAGAGCGCGTCGCCCGGGTCGAGGTTCTGCACCTTGTCCTGGTTCGGGTTCGTCGACGTCGTGATCCGGTCCTTCTCGCACGCCTCGCCCGGCTTCGGCGCGCCGTCGGTCACGCAGACGCCGATCGTTCCCTGGCCGATCATGTCCGCGCACTTGAGGCCGGCCATGCAGCTCCAGTCGGCGAAGGACGGGTCCGCGCCGAGGCCGCAGCTCGCGCCCGCGAGGCCGTCGTTGGTCGCGTGCTCCGCGAACGGCCGCGCCTCTTCGAGCTTCGCCGCGTCGGCGCCGTTCGCGACCGCGCGCACGAGGCGCATGCGCCACGCGAGCTCCTCGTTGAAGTGCGGCGAGGTCCCGACCGCGAGGCGATTGAGCTTGCTGTTCGTGCCGCGGTCGTCCTCGTTGCCGAGGACGTGGAAGCCCGCCATCGCGCGGTTCTGGTGGCAGCCCTGGCAGGACTCCTGATCGAGCTTGCGCACGAGGCCGCGCGCGCTCTTCACGTGGGTGAGGTTCCCGTACGCGACGGTGCGGAGATCGCTCTCGTCGAGGAGCTGCGAAAACGGTTGGTTCACGAGGCGGGCGAAGCCGCGCGGGCCGTGGGAGTAGACCGTCTTCGCGGAGAGCTCGGCCGGCAGCGTCGCGGTGCCGTGGTCGATGCCGTAGACGTTGTCCTTCACCCACTTCACGAGCGCGGCGCGCTTCGCGGGATCGGCGGTGATGGCGGGGATGTCGGGCGTGTTGTCGAGCGGCTTCGCCGTCATGCCGCCGTCGGCCGTGCGCTCCCACACGTTCAGCATGTACTGCGCCTCGCCGCCCATGTCCTTGCGGACGGAGGAGGGCCAGCGCACCGCCTGGAGGTTCGTCTCGAGGGTCACGAACTCGTCGAGGCCGGAGAGCGGACCCTTCGCCGCCGCGTCCGCGAGCGTCGCGCCGCTGCCGCCGAGCGAGAGCCAGCGGTTCATGCTCGGCGCGCAGCCGGTCTCGCCGTCGCGCGGCAACTGCGAGTGCACGACCGCGACCGTCATCGGCATGCGCGACGTCGCGCCCTCGCGCGGATCGGCGTAGGCGAGGCGGTAGACGAACCGCGTCTCGCCGCATCCGCCGGAGGCCGCCGCGCGATCGATGCGGTTCGTCACCGCGACGAGCTCGAAGCGGCTGCGGCTCGAGCGGAGCCAGCGCCGATCGAAGAGGCGATGCGAGGCCGCCATCCCGACCTTGAGCTCGCGATCGTTGCGCTGGAGCTCGTCGAGGTTCGCGTCCATGGCGGCCGCGATCGACGACCATGCCTTGGTCGTCGCGAGCTTGTCCGCCGTCGCGTCGTCGGGCTGATCGAAGTGGTGGCCGAAGCCGAAGCCCATCTTCTCGAGCTGGCGGAGCGCCGCCGGCTCCGTGATCGCGGTCGCCGGCGCGCTGCTCGGATCGAGGCTCGAGACCGCCTGCTCGCCGAGGCCCGTGTCGTCCTCTTCGTCGTCGGTCGTGGCCGTCGTGCACGCGGCGGCGAGGGCGGCGCCGGCGAGCGCGAGACCGAGTCGGACGAAGGCGGGGCGCATAAGGCTCTGTTCAGCACCGTGTGTGCCAGCAGCCTACACGTGGGTGTGATCCTGAATTCAGTAGGGATTACAGGATATTGGCTCGCCCTGGGGGAACGCGGATGCTGGTGTCTCTGCAATCGAACAGGATCACGGCTTAGCCGGCGTGATCTTCCGCTCGACGTGGGGGAAAGCCCACGCCGCCACGAGCGCCGCTGCCCCGAGCGCGCCCCAGATCCAGGTGATGTGGAGGAGGCCGCGCGAGAGGTCGCCCGCGATCGCGGCGAGCACCTCCGTCGCGACCGACTTGCGCTCCGGTCCGAGGATGCGCGCGACGAGCTCCGCGCCGCCGTGCGCGCGGGCCTCCGGCGTCGCGAGGAGCTGGCGCGCGAGGACGACGCCCATCACGCCGACGCCCACCGTGCCGCCGATGCTTCGGAAGAAGATCGTGCTCGCGGTCGCGACGCCGCGCTCCGAGAAGCTCACGCTCGTCTGCACCGCGATGACGAGCGCGGTGTTCGCGAAGCCCATCCCGACGCCGAACGCGATCCCGCCGAGGCGGAGCTCGCCCGCGGTCGCGCCGCGTCCGACCGTGACGACGAACATCACCGTCGACGCCGCGACGACGAACATGCCGAAGCGCACGAGCGTGCGGAAGCCGAGCCGCGCGAGGAGCCGCCCCGAGATCGCGCTCGCGATCGGCCAGCCCACCGCCATCGGCGCGATCGTGGCGCCGGCCTCCGTCGGCGAGGCGCCGAGCACCCCCTGCGCGTAGAGCGGGACGAACGTGACGATGCCGATCATCGCCGCGCCGGTGACGGCGGACAGCACGCCCGAGACCGCGAGCACGCGTTCGCGGAAGAGGCGCGGCGGGAGCATCGCCTCCTTCGCGCGCCGCTCCACGACGACGAACGCGACCGCGAGCGCGACGCTCGCGGGGAGGAGGACCCACGGCGCGACGCCCTCGACCCCGAGGAGCAGCGCGACGATCGCGAGCGAGAGCAAGACCGCGCCGGCGACGTCGAGGGCGTGGTCCTTCTTCGCGATCGACTCGTGCAGCGCGCCGGCGAGGAGCGCGGCGGAGAGGAGCCCGAACGGCACGTTGACGTAGAACACCCAGCGCCACGAGAGCGCCGCGACGATCACGCCGCCGAGGAGCGGGCCGGCGAGGCCGGCGATCCCCCAGACCGCGCCGAAGAGCCCCTGCATCTTCGCGCGCTCCTCGACGTCGAAGATGTCCCCGACGACGGTGATCGCGATCGGCTGGAGCCCGCCCGCGCCGAGCCCCTGCACCGCGCGGAAGGCGATGAGCGCGGTCATCGAGTGGGCCTGCCCGCTCGCCATCGAGCCGACGAGGAAGATCGCCATCGAGGCGAGGAGGACCGGCTTGCGGCCGTAGAGGTCGGCGAGCTTGCCGTGGATCGGCACCGTGACCGTCGACGTCAGCATGTAGGCCGAGAAGACCCATGCATAGTGCAAGGCGCCGCCGAGCTCGGCGACGACGGTCGGCATCGCGGTGGACACGACCGTCATCTCCATCGCCGCCATGAACAGCGCGAGCAGCAGCGCGACGACGGTGAGCGGGCGGTTCGTACGGCGAGCGGCCATTCGAGCGGGCAGCGCATGATAGCTTCGCTCCACGCCCCGGCGATGAGTGATACGCTTCGGTGGAAGGCCTCAATGTCGCTGAAGATCGACCAGGATCACTCACGCTTCCGCGCGATCGTCCGCGGCAAGATCAGGCAGAACCTCCGGAAGTACATCTCGCAGGGCGAGCTCATCGGGCGGAAGGGCAAGGACCTCGTCTCGATCCCGATCCCCCAGATCGACATCCCGCGCTTCCGCTTCGGCGACAAGCAGCAGGGTGGGGCGGGGCAGGGCGACGGCGAGCCCGGCGATCCGATCGGCGGCGGTCAGGACGGCGAGGAGGGCGGCGAGGGCAAGCAGGCGGGGCAGGGCGAGGGGGAGCACTCGCTCGAGGTCGACGTCACGCTCGACGAGCTCGCCGCGATCCTCGGCGAAGAGCTCGAGCTCCCCGACATCCAGGACAAGGGCAAGAGCAAGATCATCAACGCGAAGGACCGCTACACCGGCATCCGCCGCGTCGGCCCCGAGTCGCTCCGCCACTTCCGGCGGACCTACCGCGAGGCGCTCAAGCGGCAGATCTCGGTCGGCTCCTACGTCCCCGACAAGCCCGTCATCGTCCCGATCCCGGACGACAAGCGCTACCGGAGCTGGAAGACGCAGCAGGAGCCGGTCGCGAACGCGGTCATCATCTACATGATGGACGTCTCCGGCTCGATGGGCGACGAGCAGAAGGAGATCGTCCGCATCGAGAGCTTCTGGATCGATACGTGGCTGTCGAAGCAGTACAAGGGCCTCGAGAGCCGCTACATCATCCACGACGCGGTCGCGCGCGAGGTCGATCGCGACACGTTCTTCCACACCCGCGAGTCGGGCGGCACGATGATCTCGAGCGCGTACAAGCTCTGCTCGCAGCTCATCGACGACCACTACCCGCCGGACGAGTGGAACATCTATCCGTTCCACTTCTCCGACGGCGACAACTGGTCGATGGACGACACGCTCTCGTGCGTCGACATCCTCAAGCAGAAGCTCCTCCCGCGCGCGAACATGTTCGCTTACGGCCAGGTCGAGAGCCCGTACGGCTCGGGTCAGTTCATCAAGGACCTGCGCGAACACTTCGGAAAAGACGACCGCGTCATCACGAGCGAAATCCGCGACAAAGACGCTATCGTCGGAAGCATCAAAGAGTTCCTCGGGAAGGGGAACTGAGTCTGGCGCTTTTCCCGCGCGTGAAGCTCCTCTCCGTCGCGCTCGTCCTGCTCGCGTTCGCCGCGTGCGCGCCGGCGCGTCCGGCGGAGGTCGTGCTCGACTCGCACGACGCGGAGCCGCTGACGCCGGAGACCTCGCCGATCGGGCTCCGCCGCAGCCTCGTGGCGGACCAGTACTTCTGGCTCCGCGCGAAGGTCCTCGAGGGCGAGGCGCCGGCGCCGTTCGTCGACGCGCTCACCGCGATGCGCGAGCTGCGCGCGGACCTCGCCGCCGACCCCACCGCCTGGGAGGACCTCGAGGTCCCGCTCGGCACCGTGCGCCGCGCGAGCGAGCTCACCACCGTGTACGGCGAGCTGCCGGTCACACGCGACGTCGGCGGACGGCCGATGCAGCTCCGCGCGCGCGCGCTCCGCCTCTCCCGCGCGCTCGAGGCGACGGAGGGCGCGTACCGCGCGGGTCCGTTCCGCGAGCACGACGCGGAGATCCAGCGCGCGGCGAAGGACCTCGGCGCGCGGCTCCTGCCGCAGGTCGAGACGATCCTCCGCGCGATCGAGGCGGACATGGCGCTCCCCGGCGTGACGCGGCCGATCGTCGTCACCCTCGTCGGCGACGCGCCGTACCCCGGCATCTTCGCCGCCGACGCGCGCGGTCGCGCGAGCGCGAGCTTCGTGCGGGTGCACGGGCTCGAGGGCGCGGCGCTCTGCGAGACCGTCCTCCACGAGGCGATCCACTCGATCGACGAGCTCACCGTGCGGCTGCCGACGGCGATGAACGCGCTCCGCCGCGCGCTCGAGGCGAAGGGCATCGGCGACGACGACCCCAGCCTCGAGATGGCGGTGAACACGGTCACGTTCGCGGAGGCGGCGAGCCTCGTGCGGCGCTTCATCGATCCGAAGCATCGCCCGCTCGGCGAGAGCGGCTTCTACAACCTCTACCCGCCCGCGCGCGCGATCGTCGACGCGTGGGACAAGCACATCAACGGCGCGCCGCTCGAAGAGACGATGGATACGATCGCAAAGGCCGTCGCCGCGTCCTGAGTTTTTCCGATACGCTCCTCTCATGAGCGAGTTCGCGCTGAAGACGGCGCTCCCGCAGTATCTCGTCAAGGAGCAGGAACGCATCGCGAAGATCGCGGAGGGTGAAGGCCTCGACTTCTTCCCGACCGTCTTCGAGATCCTCACCTACGACCAGATGAACGAGATCGCGGCGTACAGCGGCTTCCCGAACCGCTTCCCGCACTGGCGCTACGGCATGGAGTACGAGCGCCTCTCGAAGAGCTACGAGTACGGCCTCTCGAAGATTTACGAGATGGTCATCAACAACAACCCTTCGTACGCGTACCTGCTCGAAGGCAACTCGCTCGTCGATCAGAAGATGGTCATGGCCCACGTCTACGGGCACGTCGACTTCTTCAAGAACAACTTCACGTTCCGCGCGACGGACCTCGACACCGGCGGCCGCACGACCGATCCCGCGACGCGCCCGAAGGACTACGACCCGAACCGCCGCTGGATCGACAAGATGGCGAACCACGGCGCGCGCGTCCGCCGCCACGTCGCGCGCCTCGGCATCAACAAGGTCGAGGACTTCATCGACCAGTGCCTCTCGCTCGAGAACCTGATCGATCCGCACGCCGCCTTCCACGGCCGCCGCGCGCAGCGCGACCCGGACGAGGAGGACAAGGCGACGGAGATCCCGCGCCTCAAGTCGAAGGACTACATGGAGTCCTTCATCAACCCGGAGGAGTTCCTCGAGGAGCAGCGCCAGAAGATCGAGGCCGAGAAGGAGCGCGAGAAGAAATTCCCCGCCCACCCCGAGCGCGACATCCTGAAGTTCCTCCTCGAGAACGCCCCCCTCGAGCGCTGGGAACGCGACATCCTCGAGATCATCCGCGAGGAGGCGCTGTACTTCGTCCCGCAGATGCAAACGAAGGTCATGAACGAAGGCTGGGCCTCGTACTGGCACTCGAAGCTGATGACGACGAAGGGCATCCTCGATGCCTCCGAGATCATCGACTACGCCGAGAACAACGCCGGTGTCATGGGGACGAGCGGGGGGCGGCTCAACCCCTACAAGCTCGGGGTCGAGCTCTATCGCAACGTCGAGGAGCGGTGGGACAAGGGGCAGTTCGGCAAGGAGTGGGAGGAGTGTGACGACCTCGACGCGAAGAAGCACTGGAACCTCCGCCTCGGGCTCGGGAAGAAGAAGATCTTCGAGGTGCGTGCGCTCTACAACGACGTCACGTTCATCGACGAGTTCCTCACGCCCGACTTCTGTCGCGAGCAGAAGCTCTTCTCGTTCGCGTACTCGAACCGCAACGAGCGCTTCGAGATCGAGTCGCGCGAGTTCAAGCAGGTGAAGGAGAAGCTCCTCTTCCAGCTCACGAACGCGGGCAACCCGTTCCTCTACGTCGAGGACGCGAACTACGACAACCGCGGCGAGCTCCTCATCCGCCACGACCACCAGGGCCTCGACCTCAAGGCCGACTACGCCCGCGAATGCATGAAGAGCCTCGTCCGCGTCTGGAAGCGGCCGGTGAACCTCCTCACCATCGTCGAGGGCAAGCAGGTCATGGTCCGCTACGACGGACGAGAGCACTCGACGCGGCACATGCGCCCCTGACGACGCCGCGGGGGCTCGCGATGCCGTTCGAACGCGACGAGTCGCACTGGCTGTTCAAGCTCTCGCCCGACGAGTGGATCCGCTCGGCGACGGGGGAGCTCCGGCGCGCGGAGGCGGCCTACGCGAAGAAGAACGCGCGCGCGGGGCTCGCCGGAGCGCGCCGCGCCGCGGGGATGGCGCTGAACGGCGCGCTCATCGTGCACCCGAACGACGGCTGGGGCCGCTCGTACATGGACCACCTCCTCGCGCTGAAGGCCGACCCCACCGCGCCGGCGCGCGTGCGAGAGGCGGCGGCGACGCTCGTCGACACCCCGCTCCCCGGCGGCGAGCTCGTCGCCCTCCGCACGTCGAACGCGGACGCCCGCGTCATCGAAGCGGCGCGCGACGTCGTCGCCCACGCCTACGCGGTCGTGATCAAAGGACAGGCATAGGGATCGTGTTGGATGACCGAGCGCCAGTGCGTCGCCGTGTCCGGCGCTGGTCACGACCCCGCGGGGAACGTCAGATTCTCGAGGTGCGTGTTTGCGTACAAATTCGACGCACCGAAGGTCACCCTTTGGAACCGGTAGTCGTTCTGGCCGGATGGGATGATCCCATTCACGACGATCTTCCCCGACGAGTCGGTCACCCGTTCGTCTGAAGAACCGATGAAAGTGAAAAGGACTCGCTGCCCACCAAGCGGCTCGCCTGCACCGATGCCGCGCCGCAGCGTGACGACGAACTTGCCCTTGGCCTCCGCGATGCTACTGGGCGGGGATCCCGGAGGGAGCGTGGAGGCGAGCGGGACGAGCTCGAGCTTCGTCGGCTGCTTTTGGATGTTGATGGGGCTCTCTCCCTGAGACGCGTTGGCCGTCGCGTCGCCATCGAAGCGGTAGCTCAAGCGAATAAAGGTCGGCTCTACTGTCCCAATGAGCTGAAAGTGCGACGTGAAGCTCGCGATGCCGACCTCGTTGCTCACGACGGTCCCGAGGTCGAGGCGCTCCTCGCGCTGGGGGCCAAACCCATAAGTCACGGTCGCGTTCACCCTCTTGCCGGCGATCGTGGCACCTGCCGTGTTCGTCAGCCTGACGCGGACGCGGTCCGGGATCCCTCTGTAGTACGGTCCGGCCGAGGGGACCACGGTCAGCTTGGTCGCTTGGGCCAACGGCGGGGTCGCGGGCTTGACGGGCTGGGCTTTGGGCTGGGTGGGCTGCACCTGCTGGGCCCCCGCAGGTCCCGCGAGGAGGGCGACGACGGCGAACGACGACAGACGTAGGCTCATGAGATCCTCCGGGCGGGTCCTCGCGCTCGCGACGCGGGCGCGGGAGATCTGCTCCGCAGCGTATTGGACGGGCTTGGCGGCAGCCTAGTCAAATCCCCGTGGACTGTAGCCTCACGAGGATCCTGAAGCCCGTAGCCTCACGAGGATCCTGTGAGCTTAAAGCCGGCTGCGGACGCGGCCGGCCTTGGCGTAGCTCCAGCCCTGGCCCTGCGCGAACTGCGGGTCGGCGGCGCGGGCGGCGGCGCGCTTCTGGCTCTCCTCTTCGAGCTTGTCGGCGACGGAGATGCGCTCCTCCGGGTTCTTCTTCGACGTGCCCTTCGGGACGAGGCCGAGGTTCTCGGCGAGGTCCGAAGAGTCGACGACCGAGAGGCGGCCCTTCTTCGGGACCCACTTCGGGAGGTTCTCGTCCGGCGTCGTGCGGATCTTCGAGTGCGCGAGGTTGTTCGTCGCGAATACGGGGGCCGACGTCTCGAGCGGCTGCTCCGCCTGGACCGGCGCGGGAGCCTCCGCCTGCGCGGGCGCGACCTGCTGCACCGGCGCGACCTGCGCCGGCGCGGGGGCGGCTTGCGCGTGGGCCGCACCAGGGGCCATCAGCATCATGGCGAGGGCACCGAGAGAGGCGGACGCGACGGCGATGGGGAGGTACTTGGAGAGGCTCACGCTCGGGGTAGCTGCAACCGCGGTGCCGCGTGGAGGGCCGCAAAAATCCGCGAGATTTGCGTCTCAAACCGGTACCAATGCGCCATTCATGATCCAGTGGAGGAAGTACCCAGGCTGCTCCCGGCCGGTCTAAGCTTCTTCGCGATGAGACGCGCGGTCGTCGTACTCGCCGGGGTCCTGATCGCGTGCAAGGAGCCGGAGGCGCCGCCGGCCACGCCCGTCGCCGCCGTTCCGGCGCAGCCTCCTCCACCGTCGGTCACCGCGCCCGCGCCCGTCGCCACGCCTCCACCGCCGCCGCCGGTCGAGACGTTCCCGCCGCCGAAGCCGACGACGATCCCGCTCGGCAAGACCGGCGACCCGAGCCTCGACGCGACGCTCTCCGAAGGCGACAAGGCGTTCGAGACCGGCGACCTCGCGAAGGCGCTCGCCCAGTACGAGGCGGCGAAGAAGGCGGCGCCGAAGCGCGCGGCGCCGCTCGTCGGCATCGCGCGCGTGAAGGTCGCGAAGGCGAGCCCGAGCCTCGCGTACGCGGCGGCGGAGAAGAACGCGGACGTCGCGGCGGCGGCGAAGGACCTGAAGCGCGCGGCGGAGATGGAGCCCAACTTCGGCGCCGCGCACGTCGAGCACGGGCGCGCGCTCCTCCTCCTCGGTGACGGCCCCGGCGCGGAGGTCGCGCTCCGAAAAGGAGTGAAGCTCCTCGAGGCCGACGCGGAGGCGCACTCGGCGCTCGGCGTCGCGCTCCTCGCGAACGGGAAGTCGGAGGACGCGGTCGTCGAGCTCACGAAGGCGAAGGAGCTCGATCCCGGGAGCTCCGCGCGGCGCGGCAACCTCGGCACCGTCCTCTTCATGCGCGGTCGCGTGCAGGAGGCGATCAAGGAGTACGAGGCGGAGACGAAGATCGATCCCAACGACGCGCACGCGCGCTCGGACCTCGGCACCGCGTACCTCGCGTCGAACGACTTCCAGCGCGCGGTGCCGGAGCTGCGGCGCGCGATCGAGCTCGATCCGAAGCGCGCCACGTTCCGCTCGAACCTCGGCTACGCGCTCCAGCTGCAAGGGAAGACGAGCGAGGCGATCGCCGAGTACCGAGAGGCGCTCAAGCTCGATCCGAAGCTCGCGAGCGCGTGGATCAACCTCGCGACCGCGCTCGCGCGCGATCCGAAGACGCGCGGCGAAGCCCGCGCCGCGCTCGAGAAGGCGCGCGCGATCGACCCCGCCGATCCGCGGGTGAAGGCGAACCTCGAAGAGCTCGACGCGCTCGAGAAGGGCGGCGCGACCTCGAAATAACGACCGGTTTCAACCAGTTTTTCGGGGCCCGACGAGCGCCCCGGAAGATTGCAGTTTCCAAGTTGACGGCGAGAATCGACCTCACATATGGTCGCGCCGTCCTGAAGCGATTCAAGGCAGTACCTGAAGCAGTAGCAGTAGCAGCACCCGCAGTAGCAGTACCGGTAACAGTGGAAGTGGAGGCATCACGATGGCAGTGGGCAAGGTGAAGTGGTTCAACGACGAGAAGGGCTGGGGGTTCATCAAGCAGGACAGCGGCCCCGATGTCTTCGTTCACTACTCGCAGATCTCCGGTGACGGCCGCCGTCGCCTCTTCGAGGACGAGACCGTCGAGTTCGAGATCAAGGAGGGGCCGAAGGGCCTCCAGGCGATCAACGTGCTCCGCCAGGGTGGCGCGCCCGCGATGGGCTGATCGCGCTCGCTAGCTCATCCACCCGAACCGAAGCGCCTGCCTCCCTCGCGGAAGCAGGCGCTTCTGGTTTAAACCCACTTCGGGACGGAGTCGACGCGGAAGCTCCCGTCCTTCGGGACGAGGACGTGCGCGGCGATGTCCTCGAGATCGCCGGCGCCGTTGAACGAGTAGAGGTTGAAGCCCGCCATCCGGTGCTCGTCCTCGTGGTGGAGCGACGCGCTCGTCGCGATGACGGATTGGAGCGCGCCCGCCTTCGTCTCCCACGCGCGCTGCACGCGGCGGTGGAGGTGCCCGTGGAGGAGGAGGCCGCGCTTCACGTGCGCGATCGCGTCGCCGAGGTCGCTCGCGTCGACGAGCCCCTCGACCAGCGTCTTCACCCTCGATGGCGGGTTGTGGATCGGGTGGTGGAACGCGAGGACGGGCGTGCGCCGCTTCACCTCGTCGTGCGCGAGGACGCGCGCGAGCGCCTCGATCTGCTTTTGCCCGAGCTCGCCCGACGCGACGAGCGGCGGGCGCGGCACCGCGCTCGAGAGCCCGATGATCGCGAGCGGGCCGCGGAGCTTCACGACCGGGAAGCGACCGAGGTCGATCTCCGCGGCGAGCTCGGGGAGGTCGCTCTCGAGGTACGACGCGAAGAAGCGCGTGAAGCGCCGCGCCCTCATCGCGCCGCGCGTGTAGAGGTCGTGGTTGCCGGGGACGAGGGTGACGTCCTCGGGCGCGACGCCGAGGTCCTCCTCGACGAGGCGCTTCACCGCCTCGAACTCCTGCTCGAGCGCGAGGTTCGTGAGGTCGCCGGTGATGACGACGTGATCGACCTTCGCCTCCGCGACCGCGCGCGCGACCGCCTTCACGTGGGCGGGGCGATGCTTGTGCTCCCGCTTCAGGCGGAGGTTCACGAGCCCGGTGAAGCGCTTGTTGAGGAACCGCGTGCGGCTCACGCCGTCGAGCGCGAGCACGTGGAGATCGGAGAAATGGGCGACGCGCATGGGGCCACCCGAACCTTAGCGCGTCGCCGGATCGGCCGCGCAGCGGAAGCCGACGTCCTTCAGCGCGAACGGGAAGGCGTACCGCCACGCCGCACGTTGCTTGAACGCGCCGTCGAGGTACGAGCCGCCGCGGATGACGTGGCCGTAGACGCTGAACGGCGCGCCCTTCGGGTTCGTCTGCGCCGCGCGCGGGTACCCGAACTGCTGTTCGTCGCGGTCGTACCAGTCGGCGACCCACTCCGCCGCGTTGCCCGCCATGTCGAGGAGGCCGCTCGCGGTCGCGCCGTCGGGGAAGGAGCCGACCGGAGCGAGGCCGAGGAAGCCGTCGCGCCCGTCGGTGCGATCGTCCGCGTACGAGCCGTGGTTCGAGAGGTGCGGGTTGTAGACGTTGCCCCACGGGAAGGTGTTGTTGACGCGGCCGCGGGCCGCGAGCTCCCACTCCGCCTCGGTCGGGAGGCGCCCGCCGTCCCAGCGGCAGAAGTCGTTCGCGTCGTCCCAGGTGACGTGCGTGACGGGGAAGGTGGGGACGTCGTAGCGCGGATCGCCGAGCGGGAACGACGGCGGCGCGCACGCCCCCGCCGACACGCAGCGCGCGTACCGCTCCACCGTGACCTCGGTGACGTCGAGATCGAAATCGCCGACCGTCACCTCGTGGGCGTGGCCCTCCGCGCGGATCGCGCGCCCGACCGACCACGCGTCGTTGTCCTTGTTGCAGAGGTTGGCGAGCGTCTCCCTCGTGCAGAGCTGGATCGCCTCCGCCATCTCCTGCGGCGTCGAGCCCATGACGAAGCGGCCGCCGGCGATGCGGACGCGTCCCTGCCGCGGGACCCGCAGCGCGACCACCCCCTGCGCGGGGGCGGAGAGCTCGGCCGCCGGCAGCCCCGCCCAGAACGGCGCGAGCTTCTGCGGGCGGCGCGCGCCCTCGATTCCCCAGGGCGAGTCGGCGTTCGGGCCGAGCGCGAGGAGGAAGGCGAGGAGCGCGTGCATGGACGATCAGCCGGTGAGGATCCGCATCGGATGCTCGAGGAGATCACGTAGCTCGGCGAGGAACGCCGCGCCAACCGCGCCGTCGACGACGCGGTGATCGCACGAGAGGGTCATCGCCATCTTCTTGCCGGGCACCACCGCGCCGTCTTTGACCACCGGCTCGGCGCGGGCTTGGCCGACCGCGAGGATCGCGCCCTCGGGCGGGTTGATGACGGCGGAGAACTCGTCGATCCCGAACATGCCGAGGTTCGAGATCGAGAACGTCCCGTCGCTCATCTCCTCCGGCTTCAGCTTCTTCGTGCGCGCGCGCGCGGCGAGGTCGCGGACCTCGCGCGCGATGCCGACGACGCTCTTCTGGTCCGCGTTCCGCACCACCGGCGTGACGAGGCCGTCCGGGATCGCGACCGCGACCGAGACGTCGACGCGCTTGTGGATGAGGATCGCGTCGTCGGTGTACTGCGCGTTGCACTCCGGTACGCGCACGAGCGCCGCGGCGGCGGCCTTGATGACGAGGTCGTTGAGGCTGACCTTCTCCGGCTTCGGCGGGTTGGGATCGTCCTTCTTCGCCGGCTTCATGTTCGCGGCGAGGTCCTGGTTGATCGACTCGCGCAGCTTCACGAGCTCGGACACCTCGACGTCGATCGTGAGGTAGAAATGTGGGACCGTCTGCTTCGACTGGGTGAGGCGCCGCGCGATCGTCTTGCGCATCGGCGAGAGCGGGCGCACCTCCGGCTCCGCGAGGCCGACCTTGGCGAGCGCGGCGCTCGGGGCCGCGGCGGGCGCGGGGCCGCCGCTCTTCATGCCTTCGAGGTCGGCGGGGACGATGCGGCCGTGCTCGCCGCTGCCCTTCGCGGCGGAGAGGTCGATCCCGCGCTCGCGGGCGACCTTGCGCACGTAAGGCGACGCGAGGACGCGCTCTCCGCCGGGGGCGGGGGCGTCTTCGCCGGCGTCCTCCGTCCGCGTGAGCACGCTGCCGGTCCGCTTCGGCGCGGGAGGCGGCCGCAACGTCGGGGCGGCCTTCGGCTTCGGCTTCGCGGCCTCTTCTTCGGGCTCCGCGCGCTTCTCCTTCTTCTTCGCGGAGGAGATCGGGGCTTCCTCTTCCTTGGCCGCGCCGCCGCCGCCGCCCGCCTCCGCGACGAGGGCGGACACGTCTTCGCCCTCGCTGCCGAGGATCGCGACCGGCTGCCCGAGCTTCACCGTCGCGCCTGGCTCGACGAGGATCTTGAGGAGCGTGCCCTTGTCGAAGGCGCGGAACTCCATCGTCGCCTTGTCGGTCTCGACCTCGGCGAGCAGATCGTCCACGTTGACGGAGTCGCCTTCCTTCTTGTGCCACGTCGCGAGGACGCCCTCCTCCATCGTGGGGGAGAGCTTCGGCATATCGAGGATCTTCGCCATGTCGTCCTCCTCTCAGGCGCGGCCGCGCGAGACCACGCGCTTCACCGCGGCGATGACGCGGTCCGGCTGCGGCATGCAAAGCTGTTCGAGTTTCGCGTTGTACGGCATCGGGACGTCGAGGGTGGTGACGCGCAGGATCGGCGCGTCGAGGTAGTCGAAGGCGAGGCGCTGGATGCGGTCCGCCACCTCCGCGCCGACGCCGCCGTACGGCCAGCCTTCGTGCACCATCACGACGCGGTGGGTCTTCCGCGCGGAGGCGACGATCGTGTCCTCGTCGAGCGGGCGGAGCGAGCGGAGGTCGACGACCTCGCAGGAGATCTTCTCCTTCGCGAGCGCCTTCGCCGCCTCGAGCGCGACGTGCGTCATGCGCGAGTACGAGACGATCGTGACGTCGTCGCCCTCCTGGACGACGCGCGCCTTGCCCATCGGCGTGACGTGGTCGCCGTCGGGGACCTCGCCCTTCAGCGAGTAGAGCGTCTCCGACTCCATCACGAGGACGGGGTTGTCGTCGCGGATCGCCGCCTTCATCAGGCCCTTCGCGTCGTCGACGAACGCGGGCGCGACGACCTTGATCCCGGGGATCGTCGCGTAGAAGTGCTCCATCGCGTGCGAGTGCTGGCTGCCGACCTGGCGCGCGCTCGCGTTCGGGCCGCGGAAGACCATCGGGCAATTGAACTGCCCGCCCGACATCTGGCGCAGCTTCGCCGCGCTGTTCAGGATGACGTCGAACGCGACGGCGGAGAAGTTCCAGGTCATGAACTCGATGATCGGCCGAAGCCCCACCATCGCCGCGCCGACGCCGATGCTGGCGAAGCCGCACTCGGCGATGGGGGTGTCGATGACGCGGCGCTCGCCGAACTTCTCGAGCATCCCTTCGCTGACCTTGTACGCGCCCTGGTAGTGGCCGACCTCTTCGCCCATCAGGAACACGCGGTCGTCGCGCTCCATCTCTTCGGTCATCGCCTCGCGCAAGGCTTCACGGAATCGGATCGTTTTCGCCATGGCTCAAGCCGCAAAGGGTCCGTCGTAGGTGGTCGATTCGAGGAGCGAGGCGTCGGGCTCGGGGCTCTTGTCCGCGAACTCCACCGCGTCCATGACCTCCTTCTCGACGAGGTCCTCGAGCTCCTTGAGCCGCTGCTCGCCGTACTCGTCGGCGAGGCGCTGCCGCGCGCGGAAGAGCGGGTCCTTCTTCTTCCGCTCGTCGAGCTCCTGCGCGGTGCGGTACTTCGCGGGGTCGCTCATCGAGTGGCCGCGGAAACGATAGGTCCGAACCTCGACGAGGGTAGGGAGGGAGAGCTCGCGCGCGCGCTGCACCGCCTCGCCGATGCGCTTCTCGACCTCGAGGACGTCCTCGACGAAGAAGCGATCGCGATCGATGCCGTAGCCGAGTGCCTTCATCGACACGTCCTCGACGCTCATCGAGCGCGAGAGCGGCGTGCCCATCGAGTACTCGTTGTTCTCGCAGATGAAGACGATCGGGAGCTTCCACAGCGCCGCGAGCGACACGCCCTCGTGGAAGCCGCCGATGCTCACCGCGCCTTCGCCGAAGTAGCAGAGCGTGACGCGGCCGTCGGCGCGGTACTTCGACGCGAACGCGGCGCCGGCCGCGAGCGGGATGTGCGCGCCGACGATGCCGTAGCCGCCGAGCATGTTCGTCTTCTTGTCGAACATGTGCATCGAGCCGCCGAGCCCGCGCGAGCAGCCGGTGTCCTTGCCGTACAGCTCCGCCATCATCGCGCGCGCGCTCATGCCCTTGGCGAGCGCGACGCCGTGATCGCGGTACGTCGTGACGACGTAGTCCTCGGGGCGGAGCGCGGCGATCGATCCGACCGCGACGGCCTCCTGGCCGATGTAGAGGTGGAGGAAGCCGCCGATCTTCCCCTGCGCGTACGCGCGGGCGGCCTCCTCTTCGCAGCGGCGGATGAGGAGCATTTGCCGATAGAGATCGGCGAGATGGTCGAGTTGGCTCCCCGGGCGGGTCGGGGGGTGCGGGTCGTGGCTCATCTTTGTCTCGTTGGGGCGTCCACCTTATCCCACCGAAAAAAAGAATCTGGTCACGAAGGTACAAGGCCAGACGACGGTGCAGCGTTCTTTAAGGAGAGGAGGCCCAGACCTTTCGCTAACCCCGCGAAATGTCTAGGTGACACGTGTGCGTCGCATGCTGCGACGCGTCAGCTCGACGCAGTCATCCGATCGGGTGACGGAACTTTCTCGAAGCCGAATCGTCAGAGGAGCTCACCGCATCATGAAGACCATCGCCAAGCTCGTCGCCGTCGCCCTCGCCATCATCCCCGCCACCCTCGCGACGACGTCCGACGCGAGCGCGTGCGGCATGTCCGTTCGTCTCGAGCCGGTGAAGGCGAAGCCGACCCCGGTGCAGGAGATCGCGCGCGCCGAGAAGTCGCTCGAAGGCGGCAACAACAAGGAGGCGGCGCAGGTCGTCCTCGCGAGCTTCAGCAACGTCCGCAACGCGACCGCGGGCGCGAACCCGCTCGAGACGCGCGCGCTTCGCGTCTTCGCCCTCGCGATCGTCCGCTCCGGCGGCGCGGTGAACGAGCGCAACGCGGGGAGCTGGTCGCAGAACGAGTGGACGCCGAGCGCGAACCTCGAGTGGGCGGTGCAGTCGCTCCGCGAGATCGACGCGAAGCGCCCGAACGATCCGACGGTGCAGGCCGACCTCGGCGAGGCGCTCTCGAAGCTCCCGCGTACGCAGGACGAGGCGCTGAAGCTCCTCGGCGGCCTCGCGCAGAAGGACCTCATGGGCTCGCCGTTCGCGTACGCCGCGCTCGCGAAGATCAAGGGCGCGAAGGGCGACACCGCGGGCGCGGAGGCGGCGATCAAGCGCTGCGAAGAGATGACGAAGGCCCCGGGAGTTTGCAAGCCCGCGACCCCGGCCGCGCCCGCGAAGCCGGCCCCCGCCGCGCGCGCCTGATCTCGCGTACGCTCTGCCCATGCGGAACACCCTGGCGATCGCGATCGCCGCGGCGGCGCTCGCCGGTTGTCCGAGCAAGAAGACCGATCCCGTCGCGGCGAAGGACGCCGCGGCGCCAGTGATCGCGATCGAGAACGAACCGGTGGCGAACGCCGCGCACGGCAAGGAGCTCGTGCTGCAGTTCCAGTGCAATCGGTGCCACGACGGGACGGGGCATCCGGCGGCGGAGGACGGCAAGCACTGCGTGCATTGCCACGAGAACATCATGACCGACCGCTTCAAGGCGGCGCCGGCGTCGATCGCGCGATGGAAGCCGCGCGTGAAGGAGCTGCAGTTCGCGCCGTCGCTCGAGGCCACGGGCGCGCGGTTCAGCCGCACGTGGGTCGAGTCGTACTTGCTCCAGCCCGCCGACCTGCGGCCGCACCTGCATCAGTACATGCCGCGCCTCGCGATCACGCGCGAAGACGCGCGCGACATCGCGGCGTACCTCGTGCCGGACGCGAAAGAGCCGAAGGCGGAGCCGCTGAAGGCGGACCTCGGGAAGGGGAGGCAGCTCCTCGAGACGAAGGGCTGCGGGAGCTGTCACGTGATGACCGGTGTCGCCGCGCTGCCGCCGTCGGCGCCGCCGGCGATGGAGAACTTCGAGAAGGCGCATCGGCTCGCGCCCGACCTACGCTTCGCGCGCGATCGGATGAGCGCGACGAAGATGCAGGCGTGGCTCGCCGATCCGAAGGCGGTGAAGCCCGACACGCTGATGCCGAAGATCGCGCTCACGCCGGAGGAGATCAAGGACATCACCGGCTACCTCCTCGAGGCGGAGGTGAAGCCGCCGCCGAAGCCGGCGAGGTTCGCGCGGCTGCCGGTCCTCGATCGCAAGGTCACGTTCAAGGAGGTCGACGAGAAGGTGTTCCACCGGACCTGCTGGCACTGCCACTCCGAGCCCGACTTCGCGATCGGCGACGGCGGCCCCGGCAACTCCGGCGGGCTCGGCTTCAAGCCGCGCGGCCTCAACCTCTCGGACTACGCCGGCATCATCGCGGGCGACGTCGACGACAAGGGCGAGCGGCAGAGCATCTTCGCGAAGGACGACAAGGGCGTGCCGCGCATCGTCGCCGCGCTCGTCGCGCGCCACGACGAAGAAGAGCAGGGCGCCGAGACGGGCAAGGTCCGCGGCATGCCGCTCGGCTACGACGCGCTCTCGGCGGAGGAGATCCAGCTCGTCGAGACGTGGGCGTCGCAAGGGCGGCCGAAGTGACGCGCGCTCTCTTCGTCGCCGTCGCCGTCGTCGCGGCGTGCACGCCGAAGGCGAGCGAGGACGTGAAGCCGGACGTCACGCTCGCGAGCGTGGCCGCGTCGGCGGCGTCGTCGAGCGCGCCGGCGGAGCGCGGGAAGGTCGTCGTGCAGGCCGCGGCCGCGGACGGCGACGCGATCTCGATCATCCGCACCGCGCGCCTCCAGGCGAAGGCGCAAGGGCGCGTGCTCGTCGTGTACGTGAGCGCGACGTGGTGTGAGCCCTGCAAGCGGCTCAAGGCCGAGATCGAGGCGGGGAGCCTCGACGATCGCCTCGGCAAGACGACGCTCCTCGCGTTCGACGCCGACAAGGACGTCGAGCGCCTCGGCGCCGCGGGCTACTCGTTCAAGTTCGTGCCTTACGTCGCGCTTCCGGGGCCGGACGGCCAGCCCGCCGACTCGCAACAGGCGACGGGGAAGGGGAGCAACGCGTGGAAGGAGCTCCTCGGCAAGCTCGACGCGTGGCAGGCGCAGGCTCCGAAGTAACGACGCCCCGAACCGACTGAGACTAGGATGGTCCCGTGTGGCGCGGCGTGCTCGTGTTCGCGATCACGTACGTGCTCGTCGCGAGCAAGAGCCTGCGCGTCGTCAAGGTCGACCGGCCCGCGGGCGCGCTCATCGGCGCGGTGCTCGCGGTCGCGCTCGGCGCGCTGACGCCCGAAGAGGCGGCGCAGGCGGTCGACCACACCACGATCGTCCTCCTCTTCGCCGTCATGGGGATGGGGGCGTTCCTCTCCCTCGACGGGTTCTTCGAGCGCGCGGGGGAGCTCGTCGTCGCGCGGGCGCGGACGACGCGGCGCCTCCTCGGCGCGACGGTCTGGGGCACTGGTCTCCTCTCCGCGATCGTGACCAACGACGCGGTCTGCGTCCTCCTCGCGCCGATCGTCGTCGGCTGGATCGAGCGGCATCGCCTCCCGCGCGTGCCGTTCCTCCTCGCGCTCGCGACGGGCGCGAACACGGGGAGCGTCGCGACGCTGGTGGGGAACCCGCAGAACATGCTGTGCGGATCGCTCGGCCAGCTCCGCTTCGCGCCGTTCCTCGTCCACATGGCGCCGGTCGCGCTCCTCGCGCTCGCGATCAACCACGTCCTGCTCCTCCTCATTTATCGGCGTGAGCTCGCCTCCTCGAAGCTCGCGCCGGCGATCGCGCCGGGACACGTGTTCACGTGGCGATCGTCGGTCACGCTCGGCGTCATCCTCGCCACCGTCGGCCTCTACACCGCGGGCGCGCCCCTCTCGTTCACCGCGCTCGGCGGCTTCGCCGTGCTCATCGTCGTCCATCGCACCGCGCCGGAGAAGGTCTGGGAGCGCATCGACTGGGCGGTGCTCGTCTTCTTCGGCGCGCTCTTCGTCGCGGTCGAGGCGCTCGCGAAGAGCGGCGCGGCGGCGCTCGCCTTCCGTCACTTCCCGATCGTCGGCGCGGGCACGAGCGCGGAGCCGGGGTCGCTCGGCTGGCTGCGCGCGGCGGTGTTGTTCCTGATCGGGAGCAACGTCGTCACGAACGTGCCGTTCATCCTCGTCGTGCGGAGCGAGCTCGAACGGCTCCCCGACGCGACCCTCGCCTGGGAGATGCTCGCGATGGCGTCGACGTTCGCGGGCAACCTCACCCTCCTCGGCTCCGTCGCGAACGTCATCGTCGCGGAGAAGGCGCGCTCCATCGGCGGCCTCCGGTTCTGGGAGCACCTCCGCGCGGGTCTCCCGATCGCGACCGCGACCACGCTCGTCGGGGCGCTCATGACCTACGCGCTGCGCTGAGGCAGCCTCACCGGCGCTTTGGTTTCTTGGTCGCCCGTGAGGGGCGGCTCGGCCGAGCCGAATCGACGACCGCCTGGAGGAGGGCGAGCGCGAGCGGCCGCTGGTCGGACGGGATCGCGACGGCGATCGCGACGACCTTGTCGAGCCAGCCGTCCTTCGTCGCGTCGCCGAGGAGCTCCGTCGGCGTGGCGTCGAGCGCGTGTCCGAGTACGAGGAGCGTCTGGACCGTCGGCAGCGCCTCGCCGCGCTCGAGGATCCCGATGTAGTTCGGCGTCAGCTCGACCATCTCGGCGAGCGTCGCCTGGCTCCAGCCACGAGCCTCACGGCGCGCTCGGATTCGCGCGCCGAGTCGCGTTCCGACCGCGCTCCGCTGCATGCGCAGAGAAGAGCCGGATGGTTGCCGGAACGCGACCAACTATCCATGTGTGAACGATGAATGGTAGGCATGGGCCGACGAGCTCGTTTGATATATCTCGCAAGATGGTAATTTGCGGTCATGAGCGATGACCCGGGTGCTCTCGGTGGTGAGCTACGTCGCGCCATCTGGCGCGCGAGCGAGCTCGCGACCACGCTCCGAAACGTCGCCGGCCGGATGACGTCGGTCGTCGAAGAGACACGCGCGAACGGCTCGCCGGAGGAGATCCGCCGGAGCGCAGACGAGCTCGCCGGCGTGGTCGGTCAAGGCCTCGACCTGCTGCTCGAGCTGCGCGGCCTCCAGGGCCGCCTCGAGGCCCTCGCCGCGGTCGCCCCCGCCCAAGGACGCGCCCGTCGAGGCTTGTAACGAACTACGAGTTCGTGCACACGAACTATGAATCAACAGGCCCCAGCTTCGTCTGTGCTGCGGACTGATTGAGAAGCTCCGACCTCGCCGAAGGCTGAGCGACGGAGCGATTCGAGGAGGATGTGGGGATGATTGTACGTACGACGGTCGTGCTCGCCTTCGTGGCGATCGCGGGTTGCATTCTTCCGGACACGGACATGGTGACGCCAGAGGGGAACGCGTGCGGAGCGTACGCATTCACCATCGCGTGCGACCAAGTCCTCTCGGGAGGCGCGCGCCAGTGCACGGAATATTATGGGAACTTCCCTGCCGGCTATCCGGCTCGCCAGTCGGACGAGAACCTGTGCACCGCGGGCAAGGGGACCATCCTCCCGGGCAAGTGCCCGACGGAGCAGACGCTGGGCTCGTGCACGACGACCAGCGCGATGGGCAGCTATGGGAAGAGCGCGATCCAATTTCAGTACGAGGCACCTTCCGTCACGGCCGAGGGCCTCCAAAGAAGTTGCGGGCGCACCCGCGGTACCTACGCCGCTCCCGGAACGCCGCCGGCGCCGCCCGGCGCGGGCGCATCACAGAGCTGTGGGGGCTCGAAGGCGTCTTCTGGTGCCGTATCGTTCAGCCTATCCGTCGGCTTGAATGGCGCGCCGATCGCGTGCGCCGACTATTTCGGTGCGACGCCCGATCAAGTCGCGGCGGCGCTCCGCTCGGGGGCGACCACGGAGCCGTGTCCGCGCGAGAACATCGTGGCGATCTGTGACCTGCCGCGTGGCAGCTTCGATGGCCTGCGTGCGATCGAAGTCTCGTATCGCGCGTTCGACGACGAGCCGCGCATCTCGAAGGAGGAGTGCGAGGGGATGGGTGGGACGTTCTCGACGACCTATCCATAGCGCCGCGCAATCACGGGTCGCCGGTCGTTGGCGCCCTCACCGCCGCGGCGAGCTACGGAATTCGGGTGCGTCGTGACGGGCATTGAGGCGACGCTCTATCCGAACGGGCTTGGACGCGGCGGGGGCGGAGCCGAAGCTCTGACGCCGGCGTTCACTCCTCTTCGACGGACGGTCCAGCGTCGGCGGGCGCGGGCTTTGGGACCGCCGATGGTTTCGGCTTCGCGGTCGGATGGGGTTTCGGTGCGGGTGTCGGCGCGGGCGCGGAGCCGAGCACGGCGGAGTCGGAGCCGATGACGCCGGTGGCGTTCTCGGGGGGCGGGGCGTTGCGGCGGCCCATGAGGACGAGGACCAGGATCACGATGACCGCGATCGCGGCGGCGACGTTCTGGAAGCGCTGCGTTTGGCGGCGCGCGACGATGCTCGGGCGGTTCGTGTCGAAGCCGCCCGAGTCGGTCGCGAGCGCGGCGTTCGCGGGCTCGATCTGCTTGCGTACGGTCGCGCGCGACGAGAGCGGCGTGCGTTCGAGCTCGAGGATCGCGGGGGACGGCGTGGGGAGCGAGAGCACGCGGCCGACGCGGGCCGGCGGCGCGGCGTTCTCGAGGATGCGCGCGACCTCCTCGCCGAGCTCGGCGCACGAGGCGAAGCGATCGCCCGGCGCCTTCGCGAGGCCGCGCTGGATCGCGGCGTCGAGCGCGACGACGGCGGCCTCGTTGCCGATGATGCTCGTCAGCGGCGGGGGCGGATCGTTCGTGACCTTGCCCGCGGTCGTGATCGCGTCGGCGGCGGAGAACGCCCGCCGCGCGCACGCGGCCTCGTAGAGCGTCGCCGCGAGCGCGAACTGATCCGACGCCGGGCCGAACGCGCCGTCGCCGAGCGCCTCCGGCGCCGTGTACGCGGGCGTCCCGAGGACCGTGTTCGCGCGCGTGATCGTGGACTCGGGGATGCGCGCGATGCCGAAGTCGGCGATCTTGAAGCCGGTGCGCGAGAAGAGGACGTTCTCCGGCTTCACGTCGCGATGGATGACGCCGGCCTCGTGCGCGAACGACAGCGCGGAGCCGAGCTCGCGCGCGAGCCGGGCGACCTCGGCGAAGGGGAGCGGCCCCTGCGCGAGGCGCTCGCGGAGGGAGTGCTTCTCGTCGCCCTCCTTCGACGCGACGTACTCGAAGACGAGGAACAGACCGAGCTTGTCGTCCTCGCCCATGTCGTGGAGCGTGACGATGTTCGGATGCGAGACCGCCGCCGCCGCGCGCGCCTCGTGCTCCATCCGCACGAACAGCTCGTCTCGCACGCGCGGCGGGAGCGCGAGGTCGTCGCGGAGGACCTTCACCGCCACGCGCCGGCCGAGCACCGTGTCGCGCGCGAGCCAGACGCGGCCCATGCCGCCCTGCCCGAGCATCCGCTCGACGTCGTAGCGTCCGATGGTCTTCGGTTGCGGAGCCCCCACCTTCGCTACTCCGTGTGGGGGTTCCAGCAGGCGACCTTGTGCCCCGAGCCCTCGACCTTCTCCTCGAGCTCGGGGACCTCGCGGTCGCAGGTGTTCTTCAGCGCGCGCGGGCAGCGCGGATGGAACGGGCAGCCCGGCGGCGGATCGATCGCGGAGGGCGCGTCGCCCTCGAGCACGATGCGGAGGCGCTTCTTCTCGGGGTCGGGCTCGGGCACGGCGCCGAGGAGCGCGCGCGTATAAGGGTGCTGCGCCGCGGTGTAGACCTGCTCGGTCGTGCCCTGCTCGACGATCTTGCCGAGGTACATCACGAGCGCGCGCTGGCTGATGTGACGGACGACGCGGAGGTCGTGCGAGATGAAGAGGAAGGCGACGCCGAGCTCGTCCTGCAGGTCCATCAGCAGGTTGACGATCTGGGCCTGGATCGAGACGTCGAGCGCGCTGATCGGCTCGTCGCAGACGATGAACTTCGGCTGCACCGCGAGCGCGCGCGCGATGCCGATGCGCTGGCGCTGGCCGCCCGAGAACTCGTGCGGGTAGCGGCCCATCGCGTCGGGGCGGAGGCCGACCTTCGCGAGCAGGCCGGCGACCATCTCCTCCTCGTCCTTCTTCGTCGCGGCGAGCTTGTGGATCTGGATCGCCTCGCCGACGATGTCGCGCACCGTCATGCGCGGGTTCAGGCTCGAGTACGGGTCCTGGAAGATGATCTGCATCTGACGGCGGAGCGGACGCATCTCGCCGGGGCTCAGCGGGAGGATGTCCTTGCCGTCGTAGACGACGCGCCCGAACGTGGGCTCGATGAGGCGCAGGATCAGGCGGCCGAGCGTGCTCTTGCCGCAGCCGCTCTCGCCGACGAGGCCCACCGTCTCGCCGCGGCGCACGCGGAGCGAGACGCCGTCGACCGCGCGTAGCACCTTCTGCGAGCGCGCGAAGAAGCTCGCGCCGACGGGGAAGTACTTGCCGAGCTTCTCCGTCGCGACGAGCGTGCGCGGCCGCGGCGCGCCGGGGGGCGCGATCGTCTCGACCGGTCCGCTCTCCTCGATCGCCGGATCTGCGCTCGTCGTCACGTCTCTCGCTCCAAGCTTAGACCTCCTCCGCGCGAATGCAGCGCGCGAGGTGGGTGGCATCTCCGGAGACCGGCTCGAGGGTCGGCTCCGCCTTCGTGCAAGCAGGGATCACCATCGGGCAGCGATCGGCGAAGCGGCAGCCGGGCGGGAGCTTGCGCAGATCGGGGACGATGCCCTCGATGACGGGGAGGCGAGGGCGCTTGCCGGTCTCGGGATCGGGCGCCGGCGGCTCGAACGAGGGGAGGCTGCGGAGGAGCCCGCGCGTGTACGGATGCCGCGGACGCGCGAAGAGGCGCTTCGCCGGCGCGGACTCCACCACGCGCGCGGCGTACATGACGATGACGTGGCTCGCGACCTCCGCGACGACGCCGAGGTCGTGCGTGATGAGCACGATCGCCATCCCGAGGCGCTCGCGGAGATCGCCGATGAGCTTCAGGATCTGCGCCTGGATCGTGACGTCGAGCGCGGTCGTGGGCTCGTCGGCGATGAGGAGCTTCGGCTCGCACGCGAGCGCCATCGCGATCATCACGCGCTGCCGCATGCCGCCCGAGAGCTGGTGCGGGTACGCGTCGACGTTCGTCTCGGGGGTGGGGATGCCGACGAGGCGGAGCATCTCGATCGCGCGCGCGCGCGCCTCGCTCCGCGACTTCTTCTGGTGGAGCCGGATCGCCTCGATGATCTGCTGACCCACGGTGTAGACCGGGTTCAGGCTCGTCATCGGCTCCTGGAAGATCATCGAGATGTCGTTGCCGCGGACGTCCTGCATCGCGCGCTCGCCGATGTGGAGGATGTCCTTGCCGCGGAGCTCGATCGTCCCGCGCTCGATCTGCCCTTGCGGATGCGGGATGAGGCGCATGATCGAGAGCGCGGTCACGCTCTTCCCGCAGCCGCTCTCCCCGACGATGCCGACGACGCCGCCCTCGGGGACGTCGAACGAGACCTCGTCGACCGCGCGGAGCACGCCCTCGTCCGTACGGAAGCTCGTGACGAGATCGCGCACGCGGAGGAGAGGAGCCGATCGTGACATCCCGCGCGCCATGCTACGCTCGCGCGCCGTGAAAGGGCTACTTGGCGCGACGCTCGGGTTCGTGCTCGGCGCGGCGCTCGCCGGCTGCGCGCCGCGCGCGCGGATGTGCACCGCCTCGACCGAGTGCGCGGACAAGAACGCGTGCGTGGCGGGGCGCTGCCAGCTCGAGAAGCCGACGGTGAAGCCCGCCGTCGACAGCGCGCGCCGGATCGTCGTGCGCCCCGTCGACCTCGCGGTCATCGCGCGGGGCGAGGGCGCCTCCGAGGGCGGGCTCCCGCCGCTCTTCGCGCTCGGACGCGGCTCGACGAAGCTCCTCCTTCGCTTCTCGGTCGCCCTGCCCAGCAACACGAACGTGGTGGAGGCCTACGTCGTGCTGCGGCGCTCGACCCTCGTCGACGACGATCCCGCGCCCGTCCATCTCCACGCCACGCGGATCGAGGAGCCCTGGTCAGGCGGATCAGTCTCGTGGTCGCTCCAGCCCCGAACGAGCGAGGTCCGCTCACCCACCACCACGGCCGAGCCCTCCGGGAGCCCCGTCGTCCGCATGGATGTCCGCGAGCTCGTTCGACATTGGGCGAAGCGCGACCCCAAGGACCAGGGGATCGCGATCGAGGCCGAGAACGACACGCGCAGCGGAACGACCTTTGCTTTGTCCACCCACGGAGCCGACCGCGATGCCGAGCCCTACCTCGAGCTCTACCTTCGCTGATCGGAAACGGTTCGAGAAAATCCGGACAGGGTTGAAGCTCCGCCCATGTGTTACGTCCAATTCGCTACCAACGAACTCCACCGAGAGCCCCGCTCAGCGGGGGGTGAGGGGGGCGGCAGCCCCCGTTCATCTTGAGCGGTAGCGAAGCGAACGCGAAAGATCGGGGTATGGGGCGGAGCCCCATCTCAAGGAGATTGGACATGCGAGTCACGAAGGTTCTGGGTTTGGTCGTTGCGGCCGGTGTCGCGGTCATCGCTCTCACGACGACCACGGAGTCCCGCGCGGGTGGTGAAGAAGAGTTCGTGAAGGTGACGTGCAGCGGAGGCGACGTGACGGCCGTCGGGAAGGCGCCCTGGCACACGAACGCCGAGGCTCCCTGGAAATGGGACAAGGGCGAGAAGCTCTCCGTCAACGGAGAGGTCGCGAAGTTCAAGGGCGCGAAGTGCGAGGGCACGATCAAGGCGTACGTCTGCAACGGGGATCAGTGCAAAGGGCCGATCTTCGTCCCCGTTCACTGAGGTCTTACTCAACGTCGGGGCTTCGCCCCGACCCCCCACCGCACTCAACGTCGGGGCTTCGCCCCGACCCCCCACCCCAGACACGGCCCTCGCGCTGCGCGCTCGGGGCGCTTCGCGCCCGCTTTCGCGGCCGCTTCTGGGGCCCCGTTTTCGACGTCGGGCGCGTTGCGGGGCGGGAGCTACTTTGTGGTGGCGGACGCGATGGGGGTGCCGAAGTAGATGCGGGTGCAGGTTGCGTTTGCTTGGGCCCAGGGGTGTGGGCCTAGGTCGTGGACGCTGATGAGCTCTTCGGTGCCGTGGAGGCGGGCGAGCTTTTCGGTCTCGGTGACCTCGTCCCAGTAGAAGAGCGTCTGGAAGTCGTCGCCGGTGCCGGTGGGGCGGCGGCGCTTCGTGCCTTGGGCGCGGAGCTCGTCGAACGCGAGCGTGCTGGTGGGGAAGAACGTGCCGTACATCGAGGTGCGCGCGGCGAGGCGCATCGTGTCGGGGTCCTTGCCGAAGACCGAGTAGAGCAGCACGACCTCGGTGTTCACGAAGACCGGATCGCCGAGCGACTCACCGTCCTCGAGGCGCCCGACGAGCGACGCGAACGGCGACGCGTCGGCCGCGGCGAACGAGCCGGTCCGCTCCTCCCGCTCGAACGGAAGGAAGCTCCGGCGATCGGCGCCGACGGCGACGAGATAGGTGCCGTCCTTCGAGAGCGCCACCCCGTCGGGCGCCGCGTCGCTCGTGATCGCCTGCGGCGGGCCGAACGGCTCCGCCGTGCTCGCGCGATCGGCCACGAACACCGAGCCGCCGGACGTCCACGCGATCGTGAGCTCGTCGCGCGTGATGCCGGCGAAGCGCGCGTTGCTCGTCGCGATGACCGTCGTCGCCGCCTCGAGCGTGAGGCTCGGGTTGCACTGCGACGGCGGCAGCTCGGGGACGTCGGCGCCCGCGTCGGTCGTCACGGCGCCGCTCGAAGAAGACGACGAGGACGAAGTCGACGATGACGACGAAGTAGACGATGACGACGAAGTAGACGAAGAAGAGGTCATCGACGGTTCGTCGAACGTGTCGAGGCTGGCTCCGGGTGGGAGCGCGTCGGAGCAGGCGATCGCGAGGGCGGCGGCGGCGAGGCCGGCGGCGAGGAGCGTGGGGGTCTTCATTCGTAGGGGGTGCAGTCGGCGTTGACGCGCCAGTCGGAGAGGGTGGGGGTCGCGGTCGTGTCGGCGGAGGGCCTGAGCTCGAGCTCGATGCGCAGGAAGTCCTGCGACGTCGAGCCGTCGGCGACGAGGAAGGAGTGGACCGTCGCCGCCGGCGTGGGGACGAAGGACCAGCTCGTCGCGGTCGCGGTCGCGGTGCCGATCGTCACCGCCGGCGCGGCGGCGAAGCTCGGGGCGCCGCCGTCGGCGAGCTTGCCCGCGGTGCGGGCGCGGACGACCATGCTCGTGCCGGGCGGGAACGTGCCCTTGTACTCGAACGTGCCCCAGCGGACCTGGTGCGCGGAGGGGCACGGGTTCGTGTAGTCGCGCGTGAAGACGCCCGGCGTCTCGTACTTCGGGATCGGGGGGACGTCGGAGCAGGTGCCGTTCGAGCAGAGGAAGCCGGAGCAGCAGTCGGAGCTGGTGGAGCACGCCTGACCCGCGCTCGAGCACGTCCCGGTCGTGATGCAGTGACGCGTCGGCGGGCTCGTGAGCGGCGCGTCGAGGCGGCACGTCGAGCCGGCGCAGCAGTCCTGCGTCGTCTCGCAGAGGTTGGCGCTCGTCTTCGCGGTGCTCCCCGGCCGGCAGGCCTGGTTCACCCAGTACGCCTTCGAGTTGCCGGAGACCCACTCCTGACCGGGGAGGTAGAAGGCGGCGAAGCTCGGATCGGTGCCCGGGGTCGGGTTCGCCTTCATCGCGGCGACCCAGAGCTTCTTCGTCGTGACCGTCTTGCTGAGGTCCTGGTGGCGCGGGTCGCTCCACCACGGGTTGCCCGTCGCGATGTTGCCGAACATGCGGCGCGAGGTGAAGACGACCCAGTAGTACTCGTCGGTGGTGCCATCGGCCGCCTTCGTCGGGGTCGGGTTCATCGTCGGCTCGTAGTTGAGGACCGGCTCGATCGTCGCGTTGTGGCCCGGCACGTACGTCATCGCCGGGACGGTGACGTAGTTGTTGCTGCTGCACACGTTCGTCGACGTGTTGCACGTGCTCGAGCCCGCGCAGTCCGCGTTCGTGAGGCAGCCGCATCGGCTCGACGAGTTGCACTTGTTGCTCTCGCACTGCGAGGCCGCGGTGCACGCCGCGCCGACGGGGCGGAGCGTGAGCGTGCCGGTGCCGGTGCAGCGGCCGCCGTTGCAGTTGCCGGAGCAGCACTGCGAGGCCGCGGTGCACGCGAAGCCGCTCGCGGTGCAGTAAGACGCCGCGTCGGCGCCGACGGGGAGGTAGCTCGCGCCCGCGCTCGTGCGGCCGTTCGCGGCGTTGAGGCGCGTGGGCTGCGAGGCGCCGCTGATGTTCGTCCACCAGAGCTCGGCCTTCGTCCCGTCGTTGTTGCAGACGCCGCTGTTGTCGCAGCCGGAGCGCGTGCCGCCGAAGTCGGAGAGGCCGCCGCCGACGGAGCCGTTGTTGAAGACCTCGCGCTCGTAGAGGACGCCGGTGTCCTTCGGGAGGAACGTCGGCCAGAGGTCGAAGCACGCCTGCGACGGGTGGAGCGAGCTGCACGCCGTCGCCGGCTCCGTGTTGAGGACGCGGAAGTTCGAGAGGCGGCTGTTCGTCGCGTCGTAGTCCATGATCGCGAGCGAGCGCTTGTCGCCGACCTTCTTCTCCTCCGCCGTGCAGTGCGTGTTGAGCGTGCCGTTCGGGCAAACGGAGCCGTCGTGGAACTGCATCGCGATCTTCGCGCCGGTCGAGGAGAACGCGGGGACGCCGGCCTCGAGCGACCAGCTCGAGCTCGGGACGGTGATCGTCTGCGGGCTCGAGCCGCCGGTGCGGTAGGTCGCGGCGCGCGCGCTGCCGAGGCCGCCGGCGCCGAGCGACCAGAACGAGCTCGTGATGTTGGGGTTGCTCCCGTCGAGGCCGCCCGGCGGCGGACCCGAGCTGTGGCTCTGCTGGACGCCGGCGTTGCCGAAGAGGAAGCCGCCGGTCGGGAAGATCGCGGGCCACGCGTAGGTGCCGTCGGTCCGCGCCGTCATCGTCGTCGCGGTGGGCGTCGCCGCGGTGAGGTTCGTGATCATCTCGGAGGTGCCGTTCGCGCCGCCGAACTTCTGGGTGATGAGGACGCTGCCGTCGGCCGAGGCGGTGTGGCAGACGCGGCAGTTGTTGCCGCTCGTGTCGTTGTTCGGCGAGAAGCCGGCGATGACGTGGGGGCTCGTCGCGCCGGGCGCGATGCCGAGCGTCGCCGCGCCGAACCGGCCGGACGGGAAGGTGACGCCGCCGGTGGTGTCCTTCGCGCCGCCGTAGTTGTACGTGAGGCGCGAGCCGTAGGACTGGTAGTAGACGTTGCCCTTCATCTGGCTGTGCGCGAAGCGGATCGTGCGCTTCATCTCCGCGCGGCGCGTCGTGCCGACGAGCCGCTGCACCGCGATCTCCGCGTCCTCGCCCTTCGCGCTGCGCTCGAAGCTGCTCCACGCGACGGCGGGGATGTTGGGGTAGCGCGGCGCGGCCGCGAGCGAGACGCCGGGCGAGCCGGGGACGATCTGGAGCGCGTTGCTCTCGGCGGTGACGACGGACCAGCGGAAGTAGGTCGTGCCCTTCGTCCAGCGGAGCGTGATCTTCGCCGCGCTCGCCGCCGGCGTCCCGGTCCACTGCGGGATCGGCGCGGGGAGGCCGAGCGGGAGGACGGTGCCCTCGTAGGGGTAGAGCATCGAGTTGGTCTCGGCCGTGCCGGTGGTCGCGACGTTGAGGAGCGCCGCCTGCGACGTGTAGCCGGTCTCGACCGCGACGTTCACGTTCACGAGCGCGTCGACGGAGCCGACGAGGCTGCCGACGTGCGCCTTCACCGTGACGGGGCCGGCGATGGGGGAGATCGCGGTGAGGACGCCGGTGTCGCCGCTGCTCGTGATCGTGAGCGCGTCCGAGCGCGTGTCGTCGATCGTCCAGAGCGGCGTCACGGTGCCGGGGTAGCAGCCGGCGGGCGTGAGCGTGGCGGTGAACTCGAGCTTGTCGGCGGCGGTCGGGCTCAGCGTCGTGAGCACGAGCTCGGACGTGGTCTTCGGCGTCACGGTGAGGCCGGTGCACGTCGACAGCGTGAACGTGCCGGTCGGGCTCAGCGTGAGGCCGCCGTCGACGACCTTGATGCCCGCGTCGGCCGGGACGGTGAGCCCGACGGGGTTGTCCGCGAACTCGTTGCAGTAGGGGTCGCACGCGTTCGTCGCGCACTTGCTCGGCGTCGCCGCGAGCGCTTGCGTCCCGAGCGACGGCGCCGGCACCGTGCGCGTGCCCTGGTCGCCGGTGCACTCGCTCCAGACGTTGGTGGAGAGGCAGACGCGCTCCCCGATCGTGCACTGGATCTCGTCGCCGACCTGAACCCGGAGCTTGCCGCACTCGACGAGCTTGCCGACCTCGTCGCACGGACACCCCTCGTACGGCGTCGCACACGTCGCCTCGGTGACGTCCCCCGTCATGAAATTGTCACCCGCCGCGTCGGGGCCGGGGTCGGAGCAGGCGGTCGTGATCGCCGCTGCGCCCGCGGTGATCACGAGGGCAATCAAGAGGCTGGGTGTCCACGAGCGGCCGTCGGTTCGTCGGTTCACGACCACCCTCTACGCAACTCGTGGACCTACGCGGACAGTCAAAACCATGACGCTCGGGAGCGGACCGCCGACCCCCTGAAGGAACAGCAGAGCCGGCCGTTCCTCCGTGGCATGAATCTCCGCCTCGCGTTCGCTCTCGCCGTCGTCGCCTTCAGCGAAGTGATCGTTGGATGTGCCGCCGAGCGCCCCCCGCCCGCGTCGCTCGACGTCCCGAGCGAGGACGTCTCGTTCGGCTTCTCGACCGACGAACCGGAAGAGGCGCCGAGGCAGCTCTGCGAGCCGGGGACCTCGCGCGAGTGCGTCATTTACCTCGGCATCAGCACGCACGGCAGCATGAACTGCTACCGGAGCATCCAGTTCTGCCGGAGCGACGGCAGGGGCTGGCACGACTGCGCGGACTTCGAAGGGCCGGAGACGGATCGCGCGCCGGACTCCGAGCCGGAGCCCACGCCCGAGCTCCCGTCCGACGTCGACGCGGGGACACCGGATCCGGTGCGCTGAGCCCGCGCCCGCCGGGGGCGATCTGATAGCCTCTCGGAATGACGCAGAACGAGAGCGGTGGCAGCAGCGTGGCGGCGGAGATCAACTCCGTCGCGGAGAGCGTGGAGAGGCGCTTCCAGCGTGGGCGTCGCGTTCTGTCGTTTGCGGAGTATCTCGATCTCTTTGCGAGCGCGCCGGTGCGGTACGCGCGGGACGCGAGCCGGTACCTGCGGGACTGCTTCGATCACTACGGGACGGTTCCGGTCGAGCATCCGTGGGGGCGCTTCACGCGATGGCGGCTCTTCGATCTGCCGTGGGACCCGTCGCAGGCGCATCACGCGCTCATCGGGCAGGAGCAGGTGCAGGAGGAGATGTACCGGAGCATCTCCAACTTCGTGCGCGAGGGGCGGCCGAACCGGCTCGTCCTCCTCCACGGCCCGAACGGGTCCGCGAAGAGCACCATCGTCGGCTGCGTGATGAAGGGGCTCGAGGACTACTCGACCCTCGATCAAGGCGCCCTCTACCGGTTCAACTGGGTCTTCCCGTCGTCGAAGACGATCCGAGGGAGCCTCGGGTTCGGGACGAAGGAGACGCCCGCCGCGCAGGTCGCGACCTACGCGCACCTGCCCGACGATCAGATCGACGCGAAGCTCCTCGTCGAGGTCCGCGACCACCCGCTCTTCCTCATCCCGATCGACGAGCGGCAGAAGCTCCTCGAGCGGCTGACCAAGGCGGCCGGCAACGGCGGCGCGCTCGCGGAGGGCTTCAGCGACTGGATCATGCGCGGGCAGCTCTCGCACAAGAGCCAGGTCGTCTTCGAGGCCCTCCTCTCGAGCTACAACGGCTCGTACACCGACGTCCTGAAGCACGTGCAGGTCGAGCGCTACTTCGTCTCCCAGCGCTACCGCACCGGCGCGGTCACGATCGGGCCCCAGCTCTCCGTCGACGCGAACGAGCGGCAGATCACGATGGACCGATCGCTCGCGTCGCTGCCGGCCTCGCTCCAGGCCGTCACCCTCTACGAGGCCGGCGGCGAGCTCGTCGACGCCGCCGGCGGCGTGCTCGAGTTCAGCGACCTCCTGAAGCGCCCGCTCGACGCGTTCAAGTACCTCCAGCTCTCGATCGAGACGGGCGAGGTCTCGCTCACGCAGCAGAACGTGCTCCTCAACTGCGTGATGATGGGGAGCGCGAACGAGCTCCACCTCGACGCGTTCCGCGAGCACCCCGAGTTCGCGAGCTTCCGCGGCCGCCTCGAGCTCATTCGCACGCCGTACCTGAGGAGCGCGATCCAGGAGCAGAAGATCTACGACACCCACGTCGTCCCGCACATCCGCCGCCACGTCGCGCCGCACGCGACGGAGATGGCGGCGCAGTTCGCGGTCCTGACGCGCATGCGGAAGCCGAACACGGACAAGTACTCGCGCGCGCTCTCGAACGCGCTCTCCGGCCTCACCGCGGTCGAGAAGATGGACCTCTACGCGACCTCGCGCGTCCCGGACCGGCTCGAGGTCGACGCGCAGAAGGTGCTGCGCGCCGGGATCCGCGAGGTCTTCGAGGAGAGCGACTCGTACCCGATCTACGAAGGTCGCATCGGCGCCTCGCCGCGCGAGATCCGCACCGTGCTCCTCGATGCCGCGCAGTCGACGCAGTACCGCTGCCTCTCGCCCCTCGCCGTCCTCGACGAGCTCGAGCAGCTCTCGCAGCGCAAGAACGAGTTCGAGTGGCTGCAGCAGGACATGCAGGCCGGCGGCTACCACGACGTGAAGCTGTTCCGCGAGACGCTCTTCTCGCGCCTCCTCACCTCGTGGGAGCAGGAGCTCTACGCCTCGAGCGGCCTCGTCGAGGAGCAGCAGTACGACGACCTCTTCGAGCGCTACGTCCAGCACGTGAGCGTCTGGGTGAAGAAGGAGCGCATCCGGAACCGCGTCACCGGCGAATACGAGGAGCCGGACGAGAACATGATGAAGGAGATCGAGCGCCTCCTCGACGTGAAGGGCGGCGCGGAGGACGCGCGCAAGCAGATGATCAGCAACATCGCCGCGTGGGCGATCGACCACCCCGGCGAGAAGATCGAGGGGAAGGTGGTGTTCCCGCAGCACCTCCGCCGCCTGCGCGACGCGATCTTCGCGGACAAGCGGACCGGCGTCGCCAAGATCGCGCGCGACATCGTGGTCCTCGTCCGCGACGAAGGCTCCGGCCTCGACGCGCAGCGCACGAAGGACGCCCGCGCCGCGCTCGACCGGCTCGCGTCGCTCTTCGGCTACTGCGACGCGTGCGGCGTCGACCTCGCGAGCATGCTGCTGCGGAAGCGCTACAGCGATCTGATCGTCGCGTAGTAAAACGCGGCCCGTCCCGTGTCCGATCTCGCACGTGAGGTGCGCCGGCTCGCGCTGCCGGCGATCCTCCACTCGCTCCTGCAGACGCTCGTCTTCGTGGTCGACCGCGTCATGCTCGGCCGCCACGGCGACGCGTCGCTCGCGGCGATGCAGATCGGCGGCACCTTCGAGTGGTCGATCTGGAGCGTGTTCGCCGCGTTCGAGGTCGGCACCATCGCGCGCATCGGGCGGCACGTCGGGGCGGGCGACCGCGCGGCGGCGCGCCGGGTCGCGTGGCTCTCGATCGTGATCGCGGTGGCGCTCGGCTTCGTCCTCACCGCCGCGACGCCGCTCGTGCTCGGCGCGATCCCGCTCTCCGGCGCGAAGCTGTCGCCGGCCGCGCTCGCGGAGGCGCGCGGCTACCTCGGGGTGACGATCGCCGCGTCGCCGCTCGTGTTCCTGTCGACCGCGACGATCGCGATCCTCCAGGCCGGCGGCGACACGCGGACGCCGCTCCTCATCGGCGTCGGCGCGAACGTCGTCCACCTCGCGCTGAACCGCGTGCTCATCCTCGGCTTCGGCGCGATCCCCGCGCTCGGCGCGCGCGGGGCCGGGATCAGCCTCGCGGTCACGTTCGCGATCGAGGGCGCCGCCGCGATGATCGTCCTCGCGTCGCCGGCGCGACCGGTCTCGCTCCGGCGATCGAGCGCGAACGAGCCATCGCTCACCGCGCGGGAGGAGGTGCGGACCCTGTTCCGCGTCGGCGGCCCCGCGTTCGTCGAGCGCGTGCTCTACCACGTCGGGTTCATCACCTACGCGCTCATGGTCACGCGCCTCGGCGACGCCGCGATGGCGGCGAACCAGTCGCTCATCAGCGTCGAGTCGATCTGCTTCCTCTCCGCCGACGGCTTCGGGGTCGCGGCCGCGACGCTCGTCGCGCAGAAGCTCGGGGCGGGGGCGCGCGCGGAGGCCCGCGCCGCGGCGATGATCGCGACGCGCTACGCGATCGCGGCGCTGACCGCGTTCGGCGTCGCGTCGTTCGCGCTCCGCGACGTGGTGCTCCCGCTCTTCAGCCAGGACGCGGAGGTCGTCGCGATCGGACGGCGGACGATCCCGATCCTCACCCTCGCGCAGCCCTTCATGGCGACCAGCCTCGTCCTCGCGCAGGCGCTCCGCGGCGCCGGCCGCACGCGCGAGGCGCTCGGGGTCAGCCTCGCCGGCGCGGTCTTCGTGCGCATCACCGCGACGTGGCTCTTCACCTTCGCCTTAGGCCTCGGCCTCGTCGGCGTGTGGATCGGCTCCACCGTCGACTGGCTCACGCGCGCGATCGTGCTCTTCGTCATGCAGCGGCGCGAGGCTCAAGACGGCTGAGCGGGCTCGCCGTCGCGCTCGCGGCGGAGGGCGTCGAGCTCGAGGCGGATCGCGTCGCGCTTCTCGACGAGCTGGTCGAGCGCCGGCGCGCCGGGGACGAGCGACGTGCGGTCGGCCTCGACCGTCTCGAGCGTGCGCTGGATCGCGGCGCGCTCCTGCGGCGGGAGCGTGTTCTCGAGGTACTCGAGCGCGATGCCGCGGAGCTGCGCGTCGTTGCCCACGATCGCGCCGTACGCGAGCTGGGTCGGCTCCATCGGGAAGACGAGCGAGAGCAGGTTGAACGCGTGCTCGAGGTGGCGCGCGTCGGAGCCGCCGCCGTCGCGGAGCTCGAGCTCGTGGCGCGCCCGCGCGCGCGTCGCGTAGTAGTCGAACTTGAGCTCCGGCACGCGCTCGCGCATGCGCACGAGCGCGCGGCCGGCGGCGTAGCGGATCCCGAGATCGGTCGCGTCGAGCGCGATCGAGAGGCTGTCGACCACGCGCTGCGAGGGGACGCTGCCGAGGAGGCGCGCGGCGCGGCGGCGCGCGGCGGCGTCGCGTCGATCGTCGAGGATGAAGTCGACGATCGTGCCGACGAGGCGCGGGACGAGCGGCTTCAGCACGCGGCGCGCGCGCGCGGCGACGCGGTCGCGGCCGAGGAGCTCGAGCAGCTCGAAGGCGAGGGGAGCGAGGTGCTCGACGTCCTGCCCGAGCGCGCGCTCGACGACGCGATCGTCCGGCGATCGGAGGTCGGCCATCAGCTGCACGCGGTCGTCGCCCGCGGTCGCCTCGATCTCGGGGTTCTCCGGGATCGGGTAGCGCGGCGCGACCGAGCCGGCCGCCTTCGAGCGGCGCATCGCCTCGATCTGCGCGAGGACGACGGAGCGATCGAGGCCCTGCGTCGTCTGCGAGAGGGTGTGCCGCGTCGTCGCGTCGACCACGTCGGACTCGGCGAACACGAGCTTGCCGCTGCGGAGGCGATCGGCGAGCGTCGCGACGTAGCCGCGCTGCAGCTGGTACGCGATGACGAGCGAGAACGCGCCCGCGGCGATGGAGGAGATCGTCACCGCCTGGACCGTGTCGTGCGGGACCCACGCGATCAGGCCGAGCGTGAGCGCGCTGCCGAGGACCATGCCGATGCGATCGAAGCCGACGTCGATCACGGTCTTCGCAGCGCGCTTCGACGCTTGCGGGACGGGCGCGAACAGCACCTCGTACGCCGAGCGGAAGAGCGACGCGCGGAGCACGCCCTCGGCGCCGCGCTGGAGCGAGAACGTCGCGAGGAGGGGGTAGCCCAGCGCGAGCGCGCCGAGGCCGACGACGCCGAGCGGCAAGAGCGCGAGGGTGGGGCCGACGCCGAGCTTCTCGAGCGCGATGCGGTTGACCGAGAGCTGGAGGATGAAGGAGAGGACCCCGATCGCGGTCTGGAAGACGGCGAAGAAGGAGAGGAGCCGCGCGCCGCCGCCGTACGCCTTCGTCGCCTCGGTGCCGAGCGCGTATTCGACGAGCGACTGCGTCACCGCGCCGGCGAGGACGATGAGCGCGAGGAGCTGGAGGTAGGGGGTGTCGCGGAGCGCGCCGAGGCCCTTCGGCGCGAGGTCCTCCTTCGGTCCTTCGTCCCGCGGCGCCGCCTTCGCGACGGTGCGGATCCCCCACGTCGAGATCACGCTGAGGCCGGCGACGACGAGGAGCATCGTCGGCACCGACGCGGTGAGGCGCGAGCTCACCCACGCGATCGCGCCGCCGACCACGCCGCCGAGCGCGGCGCCCGCGCCGATGCGGCCGACGACCTGCTTCGCGGTGTGGGGATCGAAGGCCTCGCTCACGACCGACCAGAACGCGGAGACGATCGTCGCGCCGACCGACGCGGTGTGGATGTAGACCGCGATCGCGACCGCGCGCTCGAGGTGCGCAGAGAGCCCCCACTCGCCGGCGGCGAGGAGCGCGTGGAGCGCGAACGCGGCGGGCACGACCATGAGCGGTCCGCGCTTCCGGAGCGCCGCCGTCATCGCCGCGATGACGCCGATCGAGACGATCGAGCTCGCGATCATGACGAGCGGGAGCTGCTGCGGCGAGTAGTGCGACAGGAACATCGCGTCGCGCGTCGCCTTGCCGATCACCTGCTGCGCGATCGTGGCGGCGGCGGCGACGGTCGCCGCCGCGACGGCAGGCTCGGACTTCACGCGCCGCTTATACCTCGATCAGGGCTGCGAATAGCGCTTACCGATACGGCGCCGCGCGAGCCTCGAGCTTGAGCCGCGCCGTCTTGACGCCGAACAGCTCGTCGCCCCCCGGCGATAGGATCGGCCCCAGTAGGATGCTTGCCATGACGGCCGCGATCGTGAGAGCGACGCGGTCGTCGTCCATTTCGCGGCTCACGATCCAGAGCGTCGGGCAGCGCTGCGCGAGGAGGAACATGCCCGTCGCGTTCGGATCGCCGCGCTCGGCCGCGTCGAGGTCGCTCCGCTCGACCGGGCGCCCGTAGCAGAGCCGCGTCCCGGCGGCGGTGCCGTCGTCCGCGGCGAGCACGATCCGCGCGGCGTCGGCGGTCGGCATGTCGAAGCCGTACTTCTTCTCCACCGTGAGCCCGAGCTTGGCACCGAAGAAGCGCGCGGCGCGGGCCTTGAGCGCCTCGACGTCGAGCGCCGCCGTTCCGGGCTGCGCGAACACGGTGTAGCCCGCGCTCAGCGGCGGCGGCGCGAGCGCGCCGGGGCGGAGGATGCCGCGCGGATCGAGGAGCTCTCGGAACGTCTGTTCGTCCACCGCGCTAGGATACGCGCACCTTGCTCGTCGACACGCACTGCCATCTCGATCCGCAGTACTTCCCGAACGGCCCCGACGACGCGCTCGCGCGGGCGCGTGACGCGGGCATCGGCGGCTTCGTCGCGATCGGCGTGGGCGCCGACCTCGCGCCGGCGCGCGCCGCGATCGCGCTCGCGGAGCGGCTGCCCGAGCGGATCGGCTGCGCGATCGGCGTCCACCCACACGACGCGGCGCGGATGGACGACGCGATGTACGAGGAGCTCGCGAGGCTCGCGGCGGCGCCGGTCGTGCTCGCGGTCGGCGAGATCGGGCTCGACTACCACTACGACCACTCGCCCCGCGAGACGCAGAAGGCCGTGTTCGCGCGGCTCATCGCGCTCGCGCGCGCGCTGAAGAAGCCGATCGTCGTCCACACGCGGAGCGCGCCGGCGGACACGCTCGCGCTGCTCGAGAGCGAGGGCGCGCGCGACGTCGGCGGCGTCATCCATTGCTTCAGCGAAGACCGCGCCTTCGCCGCCCGCGCGCTCGACCTCGGCTTCGACCTCTCGTTCTCGGGGATCGTCACGTTCAAGAGCTCGGCCGCGATCCAGGACGTCGCACAATGGGCGCCGCTCGCGCGCGTCCTGGTCGAGACCGACGCGCCGTACCTCGCCCCCGTGCCCCTCCGCGGAAAACCATGTGAGCCTGCGTACGTGGTGCACACCGCGCGGAAGGTCGCCGAGCTCCGCGGGATGCCGTTCGAGGCCCTCGCCGAGGCCACGACCGAGAACGCGGAGCGACGTTTCGGGCGGAGCTTCCTATCCCCGTAGGAGTGCGTACGCTTTGTCTTCGGTGGCGAAGGCGGGAGCTCGACAGATCACGTGGCCGCTCGCCGGCTCGGTCGTGCTTCACGTCCTCCTCGTCGGCGGCGCGGGCGTGCTCGCGTACCGATCCATCACCGCGAAGGAGGCGCGCGAGGCCGAGCGTCGCGCCGCGGCCTCTCCGCCCTCGGTCATCGCGATCGAGCTGCCCGGCGTCGCGGAGGGCACGCTCCTCGCCGATCGCGAGGTGATCCCGGAGGGCGAGGAGCCGACCACGTTCGGCGGCGCGACCGTCGCGCGCGTCGACAACGGGCTCGCCGGCAGCGGCGGCGACGCGCGGGGCGAGCGCGCGACGAACCTCGCCGCGCTCGACGATCGACGGCGGCTCGATCAGGACCTCACGAGCCACCTCGACAAGGACCAGGTCCAGCGCCTGAACACGGCGCGCGTGCGCGCGACGCGCGAGGACCGGCGCTCCACGAAGGAGCCGATGGAGCTCACGTTCCTCGCGAGCGGGAAGGGGGACGTCTCCGAGCGCCGCCCCGACGCGCCGTCCGATCCGAGCCGCGGCTCGCTCCACGCGAGCGCGCCGTCGGTCCTCGGCGGCCACGTCGGCTCCGCGAACGACGACGATCCGAGCGCGCCGGGCTCGAGCGCGGGCGCGTCACGCGCGGGCGCGCTCCTCGGCTCGCCCGGCGTCGGCCTCCGCGCCGCCGATCCCGGCGCCGATCACCACGCCGGCGCGCGCATCACGCACGCGCGTCCTTCCGTCGCCGAGGCCGCGCCGTCGATCCCGGCGCTCCGCGACGGCCGCCCGAACGACACCGTCGATTCGGATCAGGAGGTCTCGAACACCGTGCGGAGCCTCGTCGCCGCGAGCGCGGCGGGCGCGAACGCAGGCGCGGGCCGCGGCGGCACGCCGGGCCCGGACGCGGACCCCGGCGCGGGCGGCGGCGCGGTGAGCCGCGGCTCGATCGCGCGCCCGCTCGGCAGCGGCGACGGCGACCTCGTCGACTGGAACACGAGCGATCCGACGCTGCTCCCGTACTTCCGCCGCATCCACGCGAAGGTCGATCCGCTCTGGGCCAACGCGTTCCCGAGGAGCGCGATGCTGGAGCTGAAGCAGGGCACCGTCATCCTCGACGTCACGATCGCCTCCGACGGCACCGCGAAGGTGACGTGGCCCCCCGCGCGCCCGAGCGGCATCGACGAGTTCGACCGAAACTGCGCCGACGCCCTCCGCCGCGCGAGCCCCTTCGACCCGATCCCGCAAGCGATCAAGGACCGGGGCTACACCACCCTCCGCATCCGCGCCCCGTTCACGGCGCGGAACCCGATCATCCAGTAGCATCGACGAGCTCGCGCGCCGGAGCGCGGGAGCTCAAAAGCTCCCCGACCAGCTCGCGCCGGCGCCCATCGGGCCGACCCACGGCACGACGACGCTCTCGGCGCCCTTCTCCTTCGCGTCGCCGCCCGGTCGCGGGGCGACGAGGAACCACGTGATCGCGCCGGCGAAGCCTGCGAGGCCGATGACGAGGGAGGTCGTGAAGACGCCTTGATGGGTCGAGGCCCACCTCTGCTGCGTCGCGAGGGTGTCGCACGTCTCCTGGAACTCCTCGATCGTCTGGCCCTTCGCCGGATCGTCGAAGCTGGCGGGGCGCGAGCAGGAGGCGCCCGGGCGCGCGTTGCGCGCGAGCGTCTCGTTCGCGACCTCGACGCCGTGGCGCGCGTTCGCGGCGAGGCCGCCGAAGATCGCGGCCGTGACGAGGCCGCCGACGCCGATCGCGCCCGCGGCGTACATCGGCCAGGTCGTCGTCGGCGGCGTGAAGAGGCGCGACTCCTCGCTCTCCGCCGTCGCGCTCTGTGAGGTCGTCACCGCCGCCTCCTTCGGGCGCGTGCGCGTGTCGGCGGTGGGGATGATCGCCTTCGGGACGAAGTTCGGACGCACGTCGGTGACCTTCCCCGCCGGCGCGTCGACCTCGATCGTCTTCGTCTCGTCGCGGTGCGTGACCACGACCGTGTGTTGTCCGGCCGCGACCGTGATCGGCGCCTTCACGTCGACCTTCTCGCCGTCCACCGTCGCCTCCGCGCCGTCGGGGATGTCGAGCTTGAGCGCGCCGAGGTGGGACTTCGCTTCGCGGAGGCCCTTCTCCGCGCCGACGCGGACCTTGTCCGGGATCTCGTTGGTCGTGGCGAGGAAGTCGTCGAAGTTCCGCGCGGCCTCGAGCCAGTGGCCCGAGCGGAGCGCGCTCTGCGCGAGCATCAGCGTCGCGGACGGCCGCTTGAGCAGCGCCGACGCCTGGAAGAACGCGACGCGCGCCTCCTCGTAGCGCTTCTTGCCATAGAGCTTCAGGCCCTCCGCGTAGCGCGCGCGCGCGGCCTCCTCGATCGCCTTGCTCTCGGACGGGGCCGCCGCCGCCGCCGGGGCGACGAGCATGACGAAGGCGAACGCGACGAGCCGCCTCAAAACGAGTACCTCGTCGTCAGGTATACCGTCTCGTTGCGGCGGAACCAGCTGCCGAAGGAGCCGCCGGCGCCGTCGATCATCAGGTAGCCGAGGCGGAGCGTGAAGTTCGTGCCCGCGTAGCCGACCTCCGGGCGCACGACCCACGAGAGCGGGTTGATGCCGAGGAGCGAGCGCGCCTCGAGCACGACGTAGTCCCAGAAGAGCCAGCGCACGACGTTCGCGATCGCCGCGTTCTGCTCGCGGACGAAGAGGAGCGGGCCGCTGTTCGCCTGGTTGACGACGGGGATGACCGGCACCTCCGGCCCGAGGATGTGCATGTACGAGGCCTCGAGCACGATCACCTTGCCGAAGCCGCGCTGGTACTCGACGCCGGCGACCGCCTGCGCGGTCGGCTTCGCGATCGAGTTCAGGTTGTCGCGCGTGTAGAAGGTCATCGCGGTGTCGAACGCCGCGTCGAGGCGGAGGACGAGCGGCCCCGCCGTCGTCGACATGTCCATCCCGACGTGGTGACGGCGCACCGACGTCGACACGAACGGCCCGCCGTACGAGGCCGACGCGCGCTTCGCGCCGGCGTAGATCGCCTCGAACTCCTCGCCGGTGGGGTTCTCGGGGCTCCGCGCCTGGTTGAACTGCTGCGCGATCTGCGGATCGAGGTACACGTACGGCGAGCGGTCGCGGCCGTAGTGGTAGTAGAGGCTCGTGTCGAACGACGCGAAGTGCATGCGCATCGACGCGCCGAGCGACGCGCCGTCGAAGAGGTTCTGCTGCCGGAAGCGCACGAGCGCCGCCTCCACCTCGCCCGGGTCCTTGCCGTCGCCGTAGGTGCCGAAGAAGCGACGCACGTGGAGCGGCGCGTCCGGCTGCACGAGCGACCAGTTCGCGCCGTAGAACGACGCGCGATCGGGGAAGAAGAACGGCTGCGCGACGAGCCCGAGCACCGCGACGCCGATGTCGAAGTCCGCGCGCGCGGCGAGGGTGGGGATCGCCACCATCTCCGCGTCGAGCTGCATGCGGTTTCTCGTGTCGCGCGCGTTGAGGACGTCGTTCGGCGCGACGCCGTCGGCGTTGCCCCAGACGATGCGCTGCTGCCCGAGGCGGACGTCGACGCGCTCGGAGTAGAAGCCGAGGTACGCCTCGCGCAGCACCGGCTCGAGGAGCACCGTCGACACGGTGCGGGAGTCGAGCGGCTCGCCCGCGCGCCCCTCGACGAGCGACGCGGTGTACGCGAGCGAGCCCGAGATCACGGCCTGGAAGCTCTTGCCGCGGTTGTAGCGGACGTCCAGGTACATCTGGCTCACGCTCGTCGCGCGCTCGTAGCCGACGTGGTCGGAGAGCGGCGCGTTCACCGGCGCGGGGCCCTCCGACGGCAGGCCGTACTGCAGCGTCGTGCGGCCGAAGCCGCGGACCTCGATCTTGTCCGGCTTCGGCGCCTCCGGCTCCGGCCTCGGCGCGGCGGGCTTGCCCGTGTCGGTCTCGTCCTCGATGACCTCGACGATCTCGTCGTCGCCGTCCCCGTTGCCGTTGCCGTCGGCAGGCGGGACCGTCGCCGGCGGCTCCTGCGCCTCAGCCGATCGCGCGACCGCGAAGGACAGAAGACAGATCCATCGACAGGAGCGCACGAATGCCCGGGAGCGCGGCGAAGACCAGGAAGACGAGCGTCGGCACCGACGCGACCATGAAGTCATGAGGCCGGAAGTCGAGCGGGACGGCGAACCACGTGGAGGCCATCGGCATTCGAAGCGCATACGCCGTCACCACCCACGCGCCGAGGGATAGCACGAGACCCGCCATCGCGAGCAGACCGACCTCGGTCAGGACGATACGGGCGATCTCGCCGCCGCCGTAGCCGAGCGAGCGGAGGGTCGCATATTCGGTCTCGCGCTCGAGGAGGAGGAAGCCGAGGACGCTCACGAGGAAGAAGAACGCGAGGACCCCGGAGAGGCCGATGAACGGCACGACGATGACGTTGAACGACGAGAGGTAGGCGAGCGTCTTCGACGCGTATTCGGTCCGCACCTCGACGCTCGTGATGCTCTCGTCGGCGAGGAGGGCGACCTTCGGGTCGGTCGGCCGCGGCGCGACGGTAGGGGCGGGGACGTTGGCGGCCTCGCCGAGGTCGAGGGTCTCCACGACCTCCGCGTTCTCGCCGCGCTTGATCGCCGGCCCTTCGGGGGCCTTCTTCGGGCCGGTCGGGACCTGCCCGAATTTCACGTATGCCCCGGAAATCTTCCCCTCCATCCCGAAGATGCGCTGCGCGGTGGCGCGCGGCACGACGATGGTGGAGAGCGCGGCGTCACGGGTGAGGCCGACGACGACGAGCTCGTGGACGACGCCCTTGCGGACGATCGCGATGCGCTCGCCGATGTGGGGCGGGTTCGCGCCCGCGAACGCGGAGTTGAGGTACGCCTCCGCCGCGGTCTCGCTCGAGAACGGCGCGCCGACGAAGAGGCCGTGCGTCACCATCTCGTCCTGCTTCGGGAGGCCGCGGATGCGCATCTCCTGGATCGAGCCGTTCTCGCGGCGGACCGGGGCGTAGCTCTGGAGGTAGCCGCGGAACGACGAGACGCCGCTGTCCTCCATCATCTCCTTCACCTGCTCCTCCGCGAGCGGCACCTTGAACGCGGTGATCGCGTCCCAGTGCAGCTTGCCCGCTTCGGTCGTCGCCCAGGTGTCCCACGACGCGATCGTGGTGAGGAGCGCGGAGGGCAGCGCGACCGCGAGCGCGACGAGGGTGGCGGTGGCGGCGGAGAGGCGGACGCGGCGGAAGACGTTCCGCACCGCGTAGCGCGTCGCGATGTTCCCGGAGAGGAGCTTCTCGAGGAACGCCGGCATGCCGTCGAACGCGATCTCGCCGGAGCCGCGCAGCGCGTGGGCGGGGGCGATGCGGAGGACGCCGATCGCGGGGGCGATCGCGGAGGCGAGGCCGACCGCGATCGCGGACCCGGCCCCGAGCGCGAGGTAGGTCACGTCCCACGACATGATCGGGGACGGGAAGCCGGAGATGACGGAGCTCGTCTTGGCGACCTTGGAGGCGAAGCCCATCGCCGCGGGGACGCCCAGGATCGCGCCGGCGAGGCCGGGGACGAAGCCGAGGCCGAAGAAGAGCGCCGAGAGTTGCCCCGGCGACCAACCCTGCGCGAGGAACGCGCCGATCTCCTTCCGCCGCTCGGCGACGAGGCGGTGCATCGAGATGACGGCGACGATGGAGGCCATCAGCGCGACGATGAGCGCGATGATCGGCGTGACCGAGCGCGAGCCCGAGAGGATGACGTCGAGGAAGCGGTAGCCGAAGGTCTGGTCCTTCGTCACGACGCGTTCGATCTCGAGGCCGTCGAGCGAGGCGAGGACGGCGTCCATCGTCTTCTGCTTGTCTGCGCCTTTGTCGAACGTGACGACGACCGAGTTGTAGAGCACCTCCGGGAACGTGCGGTCGAGCGACTCGCGCGACGCGTAGATGATGCCGAGCGAGCCTTTGTGCGGGACGAGGAGCGACGGGTTCGCGGTCGGGACGAGGTACTCCGCCGAGAGGCCGGTCCCGCCGACGGTGAAGCGCGACGAGAAGCGGTGCGGGTTGACGACGATCTCGTCGCCGGCCTGGAGCGCTTGCGCCTCCGCGAACGAGCGGTCGACGATCGCGTGCTCCGGCTTGCCCTTCTCGAGCCAGCTGCCGCTCGTGAGCTCGATGTCGTTCACGGTCGGGTGCGCCGCCGGCTCTAGGTACTGGATCACGACCGGGAGCGGCGCCCCCTCACCCGTCTTCGATACGCGCTCGATGTAGCCCGTCGCGATGAAGCGGCGGTTCACCGCCGAGACGCCGGGGACGCGGCGCACGACGTCGAGCGACGGCATCTCCGTGTCCGACGCGGGCGTGAACTGGACCTCGAGGTCGGCGAGGCGGAGCTTCTCCGCCCACGCATCACGTGTAGAATACAGGCTCTCCTGCGCCACGTACCCGCCGCCGAGCGCGGCGGCCTGGAGCGTGAGGATGAGCGCGATGAGCGCGAAGCGGCCCTTGGCGCGGAGGAGCTCGCGCCACGCGAACTTGAGGAGCGTGCCCATCACTCACCGACGGCGCGGAAGCGACGGAGCGGGAGGTGCGAGACCCCCGAGGCCTGGCGCACGACCGGCACCTCGCCGCTCGTCTCGAGCATGTTGCCGTGGCCGAGGACGCGGCCGTCGCGGAGGCGGATGACGGAGTCGACGCGGCTCGCGAGCTCGGGATCGTGCGTGACCATGACGCAGGTGACGCCGCTCTGGCGCTGGAGGTCGAGCATGCACTGGAAGATGCGCTCGCCCGACTCCTCGTCGAGGTTGCCGGTCGGCTCGTCCGCGAGGAGCAGCTGCGGCTCGCGCGCGAGGACGCGGGCGACCGCGACGCGCTGCTGCTGGCCGCCGGAGAGCTGCGACGGGAACCGGTTCGCGAGGTCGGCCATGCCGACCTTGGCGAGGTAGTCGAGGGCGCGGGCGCGGCGCGCGGGGGCCTTGAGGCCGAGGAACTCGAGGCCGGCCTCGACGTTCTCGACCGCGGTGAGCGACGGGAGCAAGTTGTAGAACTGGAAGACGAAGCCGATCGCCTTGCGGCGGTACTCGGTGAGCTCGCGGTTCGAGGCGCGGTTGAGATCGAGGCCGCCGACGACGACGCTTCCCGCGTCGCCCTTGTCGAGACCGCCGAGGATCGAGAGGAGCGTGGTCTTGCCGCAGCCGGAGGGGCCGACGATGGCGCTGAACGAGCCGCGCTCGAACTTCATCGAGACCTCGCGGAGGACGGTCGTGGAGACCGAGCCCTGCTTGTACGTCTTGTACAGATCCTTGATCTCGACGATGGCGCTCATTGGACGTTCTCCCTCTGCCTCAATCTCTCACTGCTTCTCGAGCGCGCGAACCGAGAAGTTGTCCATCGGGATGTCTTCGCGGCGGTTGATCTTGTCGAGGGAGAGGTCCGTCGTGCGGCCCGTCTTGTTGTCCGTCATCTTCGAGCCGGTGATGAACCAGCGGCCCGCGTGCTTCTGGATCTCGCGCGAGAGGAGCGTCTTCACCGGCGAGCCGCCCTTGTTGTACATGACGTACTTGAGCGGGACGTAGTTGTCCTTGCGGACCCACAGCTCGATCTTGCCGTACACCGCGTCGCTGTTCTTCGGCGTCGCCATGAGGTGGTAGCACTCGAACTTGCCGACCTTCTCGTCGCCCTTCTTCACCGCGTCGCTCTGGCGGAGGTCGCGGCCGTCGAGGTCCGCGTACGAGAAGTCGGTGCCCATGAAGGAGTCGGCGCGGTTCGAGCCCGCGATGCGGCGCGAGCGCTTCAGCTCCGGCGTGTAGAGGAAGCGCTCGTCGTCGGCGCCGCTGTTCTGGACCTGAAGGAACTTCATGCCCGCGACGTCGGCCGGCGCGGAGAACGTGATGACGCTCTTGCCGAGCGGCGGCGCGTACTTGCGGCTCTTGCCCTCGAAGGCGAGCGAGCGGGTCTTGCCGCTGGTCTCGGTGACGACCGCCTTCGCGTTGACCTCGGCGCCGCCCATGCCCCACGGATCGGACTCCGCGACCTTGGCGACGATCTGCGAGGCGGTCAGCTCGGGGGCCTGAGCGCCCGCGACGGAGACGGTGACGGCGGCAGCGACGACGAAGGAGAGGGCGAACGAGGTCTTCATTGCAGTGGCTCCTGGGCTCCTGGGGTTCCGGCGTTTCGTCCGGCGACGCAGACACGTATCGCAACGTCGGTGCCAGGCGCCTCTCGGCCCCTTTCGCTCACGAGACCCCCAAATTTCAGCCGGTTTTCGCTCCGTCGGAACAATTCGATCTGGATCGGAACGAGAGAGGCGTTGTCACGCTGCGATGACAGTCCCGGGGATTTCAGAATCCAGGCTCGCTTCACCTACACAGTCCCCACGCACGAAAGCGGGCGCCTCGGGCCCGTCCTCCTCTAGTGCGCCCCCGCTGCCATCCCGGTACGGCTCTTGTACGCTGATGAGGCGTGCGCCACCTCGTAACGCTCGTCCTCTGCCTCGCGTTCATCGCCTGCACCGTCGCCGAGATCCCCGGCGATGCGTCGGAGGGCGGCGCTGCGCTCGACCCGAAGGCCGGGACGGTGAACTCGCGCGCGAAGGACGGCGTCTGCGAGCCCGGCTCCGAGCCGGTGAAGGCGGAGAAGATCGATCCGGAGAAGCTCACGCCGTGCGAGTGCAAGAACGGCGGCAAGGCGCGCTGCGCGCCGAAGGACCGGCTCCCGGAGACGCTCGTCAACCAGCTCGACGACTGCGACGGCGGCGCGGGCTCCTGCGTGCCGGACACGGTCATCGCGAGCGGCGGCGCTCCGCTCGGCGAGTGCAAGTCGGCGGGCAAGTCGGGGCGCTGCCTCTCGCTCTGCGTCCCGCGCGTCGCCGAGAACCTCAAGTACCTCACCCGCGGCGACGGCGACTCGTGCCCCGAGGACGAGCGCTGCATCCCCTGCGTCGATCCGCTGACCGGCGAGGCGACGGGCATCTGCAACATCGACTCGATCGAGGAGGGCTCCACCGTCTGCCGCGCGAGCGGCACCGCGGCGGCGGGCAGCGGCATCGACATCAAGCCGGGCGAGAAGGTGACCTGCCCGTTCAGCGGCACGCCCGGCGATCCGAACCGGTTCCCCACCTGCGGGACCGGCGGTCGCTGCCTCGAGAACGCGCTCGTCCCCGCCGACATCGCGAAGCGCCTGAGCTCGTGCCCCGCCGCCGAAGGGAAGCCGGGCCTCTGCATCCCCGAGATCTACGTCGTCGAGAAGGGCAAGCACCTCCCCGGCAAGTGCTCCTCGTTCGCGGGCATCGAGGGCCGCTGCTTCAGCATGGTCTTCAAGGATGTGCAGGAGCAGTCGGACGTCCTCGCGCAGGACGCGTGCAAGGCGGACGAGCGCTGCTTGCCCTGCTTCAACCCGGCGACGGGGAAGCCGACCGGCGCGTGCGAGTCGGTCGAGTGCGACAAGGCATCGACCGAGGCGATCGCGCTGAAGGAGTGCTGCAACCGTCAGGGCGCGATGCGCGGCAAGTGCGTGCCGTCGACGGACGTGCCGTCCGAGTACCAGAAGCGCTTGCTCCGTCACCAGTGCGACAAGGGCGATCTCTGCGCGCCGAGCGATCAGATCGACACCGACGGCAAGGCGGTGCGCTGCGCCTCCGACGCCGAGCCGGGCGTCTGCGTGAGCGACTGCATCAACATCGGCCTCTTCGAGGGCATCTTCATCAGCCGCGGGAGCTGCCGCGCCGACCAGAAGTGCATCCCGTGCAAGGGCCCGCTCGGCCGTCCCACCGGCGCGCCCGGCTGTCCGAAGTAGAGGCGAAGCAGCGGAGGATGCGCGCGTCTTCGCGCGCGTCCTACGGCTGCGAGCGGGGTGCAGGGGGCGGAGCCCCCGGCGTTGAAGACTTGAGCGCGACGTCGGTGGCGACGAGCGTCTCCTTGCCTTCGCCGTTCATGTCGCGGACGAGGAAGTAGAGCCAGCCGTCCGCGCGGAAGTGCGGGTAGAGCGCGTACTGGTTCGGGCCCATGTTCGTGACCTGGATGACGCGGCCGGTGAGGAGGTCGGTCATCGTGACGTTCGCGCTCGAGACCGGCTTCGCGCCCTCGTTCGCCGCCGGCGCAGGCTCGCTGTAGCGGTGCGTGACGACGAAGCGCTCGTCGAACGAGGTCATCACCTTGGTCCCGCCGCCGCAGATCGTGCCGATGACCTCGGCGTCCGCGCCGACGTCGCCGGTGGCGGGATCGATCTTCGTCGTGATCTTGCGGATCGTGTAGCCGCTCGTCGCCGGCTTCGAGCCGAAGCGCGTGAAGAGGAGGCGGCTCGACGGCGAGAACATCTGGTCGCCCTCGAGCGGGGTGGAGAGGTTCACCGGCTTCTTCGGCTTGAAGCCGATGCCGTCCGGCACCATTGGCGTGAGCACGGTCGTCGACTCGACCTCGAAGCCCTCGAGCGGCGCGGTGACCTGGTTGCCGCCGTCGTCGTTGACGTGGGCGCCGGTCGACATCCAGAAGGTCTGGCCGTCGAGCGAGGCGCCGATGCTCTGGTAGACGCTGTCCGCGACCGACGTGCAGCTCGGCTCATTGAGCGTGAGGAGCGGCTCCTTCTGCTGCGCCGCGGTCGCGAGCGCGCTCTGGCGGCAGACCTTGATCGGCCCGGGCTGGGGGGAGGAGAGGTTCGTGCCCGCGAACGAGACGCCGTCGTTGTTCGGGAAGAAGACGGGGTCGTAGCGCGCGTCGACCTTGATCGGCGGCGCCTCCTTGGCGGCCTGAAGGTCGACGATCGCGGCGGCGGTGAACTGGCCGTAGCCGACGTAGCGGCCGTCGGCGGAGCTGCGGACCCAGTAGCTCGTCTTCGGGAAGTCGCGCAGCACGCGCATCGTCTGATCGAGGCCGGCGGGCTTCCACGTCTCGGCCGCGAGCGGCAGCGACGTGAGGCAGTCCTCCGGGTTCGTCGCGGCGCCGCAGCCGTACATCGGCGTGGCCTCGTCGGCGAGGCGCGCGCCCCAGCCGGCGGTCTTCATCTCGAGGAGGTGGGCCTGGAGCTTGGGGTTCGCCACGTCGGTCACGCACGTCTCGGGCTCGGGCGGTCCGCCGAAGACCTCGTTGAAGGCGGGCATCCCGTTGAACACCCAGGCGACGACCTTCTCGAACTCCTCCTTCGTCATCTGCGGGACGAAGGAGCCGACCGGCATCGCCACGCCGCGGAACGCGTCGAAGCGCGCGCCCGACGGGTCGGCGTTCGTGAAGGTCTCCTCGAGGAAGTTGGCGCCGCCGGTCCAGAGCCCGAGGCGCGCCGACGAGTACCGGGCGGTGGGGTCGTTCTTGTCGTCGCTCATGCACGCGACGCGCGCGGCCGGCTCGAGCTCGGGCTGGTTGAAGCACTCCCACGCGACGTTGAACATCTGCTCGGCCCAGCGCTTCACGTCGCTCCGCGAGGCGGTGTGGCACTGGTTGCAGTGTGCATGCTCTCCGGAGATGACGTCCTTCGCGTCGCGCGCGAGCTTGAGCTGCGCCTCCGTCGCGCGCGCCTCGCTCGTCCCGGTGCTCTCGTCGCGAGGCTCGGCGCACCCGGCGATCGCCGCCGTGCTGCCTGCCGTGATCAAAGCCCCGAGAAGGATGAACGAACGCATGGGTGCCTCTGTAGGTGAGTGTGTGTTCTAGCGCACCTCAGCCGATCCGCCAGGTGGTCCCGGGCGTTCGCTCCGAATTGGTCAAGCTTTTGAAATGTGGCTCTTATTCGCGCTCGTTGACGGCGAGGCGGCGCATGGCGCGGACGGTCGTGCCGCCGACGTCGGCCTCGAAGGAGACGTCGTACGTGCCCGTCACGCTCGGCGCGTGGAAGGTCGCGCGGATCGCGCTCGGGTCCTGCGACGCGAACGTGACGAGGGGGCCGCCGGTCGTCTTGCCGGTGGCGTGGATGGAGAGCTTCATGTCGGTGACCGGCGTGGTCTTCGGGTCCGCCGCGCCGTAGATGATCTTCGCCGTGATCTGGACGAGCACGCCGGGCTTCACGAGGTGCGGCGACTCGAAGATGAGGCGCGGCGGGCCGACCCGCGCGCTCGTGCCGTTCTGCGCGTCGACGAGCTCCTCCTCGCACTGCGCGCGCATGTAGCGCGCGGAGTTGTCGGTCGGCTCGAGCTCGAGCGCGAGGCTCGCGATGTTGCGCGCGCCGACGAGGTCGCCCGACTCGCGCGCGGCGAAGGCCATCGTGACCATCTCCTTCGCCGCCGCCGACTTCATCTGCCGGAGCGTCCCGTCGGTGGGCCAGCGCTTCATGCCGTCGTCGACGAGCTCGCGCACGTTCTCGCCCGGCGGCGTGACGTAGTGACCCTCGGCGAGGGCGAGGCGGACGCGCTCGTGATAGAGCCGGCGCTCCTCGGCGGGGTGGAGCATCAAGCGATGGATGAGGAGCGCCGTGATCGCGGAGCCGAGCGCGAACACGAAGACGAGCATGAGCGCCGACGGCCAGCGGGAGGCGGGCGGGGTGGCCGCCGGCTCCGAGGGCTCCGAGATGCGGGGCTCCGAGGCGCGCGCGGTCTCGACCGCGCCCGACACCCGCGCGGGCGGCGGCGCCGAGCGGGCGCCGTGGTCGCTCGAGGCGCGCGGCGTCGGGACGAGCCCGAAGTCGTCGACGGTGGGCGCGAGCGCGACGCGCTTCGACGATCCGGCGGGGTCGGGGAGGTGGCTCATGCGCGCGATCGCGCCGACGTCGGAGAGCGAGATGTTCGCGTCGCGCGCGGCGGCGACGAGGGCGGCGGCGAGCGCGCGCCCGTTCTGCGCGCGGTTCTCCGGCTCCTTGCAGAGCTGCTCGCCGATCGCGCGCGAGAGCGCGACCGGCACCGCCGCCCCGGCGGCGTTGATGGTGTGGAGCTCGGGCGCGGGCTCGTGGATGTGCTTGATGAGGAGCCCGAGCGGCTCCGCCTCGAACGGCGTGCGTCCGGCGAGCATCTCGAAGAGCATCGTCGTGATCGCGTAGACGTCGCCGGGCGGCCCCACCGGGCGGCCCTGCGCGCCTTCGGGCGAGATGTAGCGAGCGGTCCCGAAGATGAGGCCGGCCGCGGTCTCCATCGACTGCTCGCCGAGCGTGAGCTTCGCGATCCCGAAGTCGAGGACCTTGACCCACTCCGCGACCTCGGCGCGATGCACGAGCATCACGTTCTCCGGCTTGAGGTCGCGGTGCACGATGCCGCGCGCGTGGGCCTCGCCGACCGCGTCGCAGATCTGGAGCGTGATCGCGAGGGCGCGCTCGATCGTGAACACGCTCCCGGCCTCGCGGAGGGCGCTCGCGAGGGAGACGCCGTCGAGGAACTCCATCACGGTGTAGAGCGATCCGTCGTCGAGCTGACCGGCGAGGTACACCTCCACCACGTGCGGGTGTTGGAGCTTGCTCGCGATCTTCGCCTCGCGGTTGAAGCGGGAGACGAGCTGCGTGTTGGAGGAGAGCTCGCGATGGAGGATCTTCACCGCGACGTCGCGATCGATCCCGCGCTGGTGGGCCCGGTACACCCGACCCATCGCCCCCATTCCCGCGATCGACTGGATCGCGATGTCGCCCGCGATCACGGTGCCGAGGTAGCGATCGGTCGGCGGCGTCTCCTCCGTCGCGGGGTGGGGATCGTCGAGCGGGGCTCCGTCCTTGGGACAGAACAGCGCGTCCGACTCGTACCGCCCGCGGCAGCGCGGGCAAGTCTTGGCTGGACGCATGATCGCGGTCACGTTCCGGGAGCATAACCCTTCGCCGGGCGCCTGCTAACCGGTGCTCGCCTACTCGTTTTCTTATTCAGGCTCGTTTTCTTGTTATTCGAGCTCGTTTTCTTGTTCGGGCTCCGACGAGCGCAGGCCGAGCCGGGCGATGGTCCGCTGGAGGAAGCGGCGGCTCACCCCAGCGAGCTCCGCGGCGCGGGTGAGGTTCCCGTTGGTCTTCCGCATCATCGCGCGGATGTAGACCTCCTCGAACTCGCTGGTCCACGCGTCGCGAGCGTCTTTGAGCGGGAGGTGGAGCGGGACGATCGCTTCGATCCCTTGCGGCAGCGCGCTGGGCTCCCGCGCCGCGGAGGCACCCGATCCCGATCCGGATCCCGCTCCCGATCCCGCCTCGGGTTCGGCTTCGCCGAGCGTGATCGCGCGTTCGATCGCGTTTCGGAGCTCGCGCACGTTGCCGGGGAACGCGCGTGCGGTGAGGGAGTCGAGGAGGAGGGCGGGGATCGGCCGCTCGCTGCCGGTGATCTTCGCGAACAGCCGCTGGGCGAGGGCGGGGATGTCGTCTTTCCGGTCGCGGAGGGCGGGGAGCGCGACCTCCACGACGGCGAGGCGGTAGTAGAGGTCCTCGCGGAAGGTGCCTTCGTTCACCATCGTCGCGAGGCGCCGGTTCGTGGCGCACACGATCCGCACGTCGACGTCGGTCTCTTTCGTCGCGCCGACGCGGCGCACGCGTCGCGTCTCGATCGCGCGAAGGAGCTTCGCCTGCATCGCGAGCGGCATCTCGCCGATCTCGTCGAGGAACAGCGTCCCGCCGCTGGCCTCCTCGAAGGCGCCGGCCCGGTTCTGGACCGCGCCGGTGAACGCGCCGCGCACGTGCCCGAAGAGCTCGCTCTCGAACAGGGTCTCGGGGATCGCGCCGCAGTCGACGGGCACGAAGGGCCCGCGCGCGCGCGGCGACTGCGCGTGGACGGATCGTGCGACGACGTCCTTGCCGGTCCCGGTCTCGCCTTGCACGAGGAGCGTCGTGTCGCTCGCGGCGACGCGCTCGAGGACGGTGTAGACCTGCCGCATCGGCAAGCTGGCGCCGACGAGCTCCCCGAACGACGTCCGCGCGGAGATCGCGAGGAACGTCGGCTCGCTCGCGGCGTCGACGCGAAACGCGGACGCCCCGCAGCGCACGACCGTCCCCGGCGCGACGTCGACGTCACGCACGCGCGTCTCTCCGATGAAGGTACCGTTGGTGCTCCCGAGGTCCCGCAGCGTCACGCTGGTCGCCGACGCGACGACCTCGAGGTGCACCCGCGACACGGCCCGATCGGCGAGCCGCAGCGACGATCCCTCGGCGCTCCCGACCTTCGCGGTCCCGTTCTCGACCCGACACCGCACCCCCCGCGAAGGCCCCTCGATCACGACGAGCTCGACCGCCAGGACCGCAACCCCCCGCGCCCCAGGCACCTTCGCCGTCTCATCGAGCACAAACTCGCTCATCCCCACGATCGTACACGCCCCACGCCGCGGAGGCGCCGGCTGTGTAGCGGGCGCGGAGCGCGGAGCGCGGGGCCTTCGCGCGGAGCAAGCCCGCCGGCCGCGGTGCGTGGAGCTTCTTTTCTTAGGCCTGCACTGACGTCATCTCCACCTACGGCCTCTTTCCGTGGGGCGCGGGTGGGCCTTCTGACCTACAACGCCACGGGGTCACAACGAGGACGACCTCACCAAGCCCGCGCCCCCTCGGCTCCGCCCGACAAGTCCCTCGCACAGCCCGCGCCCTCCGCGCCTCGGCTCCGCCGAAAAGATCCTCGAACGGATGTCCGCTCCCCTCGGCTCCGCCCGACAAAGTTCCTCGTACGGATGCCCGCGTGCCCTCCGTGCCTCGGCTCGGTCGAAGGGTCCTCGTACAGATGCCCCGTGCGCCCGGTGCCTCGGCTCGGCCGAGGTCCTCGAACGAATGTCCACTCCCTCGGCTCCGCCGAAAAGTCCTCGAACGATGTCGCGCTGCAGCTCGGGTCCGAACGGATGTCCGCCTCCTCGGCTCAACCGACAACGTCACTCGTACGAATGTCTGCGTCTCCACGGCTTCAGCCGACAACGTCACTCGTACGGATTCGCAGGCGGCCGCTTCGGCTTCGCGCTCGTCGCGGGTGCGGGTTGCGCCGGCGCAGGTGAAGGTTGTGCGGGTGCGGGTTGTGCGGGTGCGGGTAGCGCGGGCGCGGGTTGCGCGGGTGCGGTTGGACGTGCGGGAGTTGGGCGCGGGCTCGGACGTGGCGCGGGCGTGGGCTTCGCGAGCGCGCTCGCCGGTGCGGACGGAGGCTCCGCCGTCGTCGATCCGGTGCTCTCGGTCGAGGGTGGCGTGGCGCTCGCGGATGCAGCTTCGATCGGGGCGGCGCCGCCGCTCGGCGCGCCCGCGCTGCTCCCGGGCGCGGCGGCGCGATCGGAATCGGACCGACTCGCGAGCACGCCGACGACGAGCGCGATCGCGACAACGACCGCCCCGCCAATCACGAGCGGCACGAAGGATCGCGTCGGCGGCGCGGGTACGACGTCGTCGGCCCCCAGCGTCGGCATGCCGACGGCATGGCGCGATACCCCATCTCCGGCCGCCCAAGCTTCGCCCGGCGGCGTCGGCATGCCGACGGCAGCGTGCGAGAACCCCTCTCCGGCGCCGCGCGTCTCGCCCGGCGGTACCGGCACACCGCCGCCATGGAGCAGCGGACCAGACGCAGGCGATGTCGGCATGCCAACGGCGCCATGGAGCAGAGGGTCGGATCCGGGCGGTGTCGGCATGCCGACTGTGGCATGGAGCAGGGGATCGGACCCAGGCGGTGTCGGCATGCCGACGGCGCCGTGGGGTCGAGGACCGGACGCAGGTGGTGTCTGCATGCCGGCGCCGCCTGGGTCGGCCGAGCGGTGCGTCGCCGCCATAGCTGCGGCAAGCGTCGGCGCGGCTGCAAGCGTCGGCGCAGCAACGAGCGTCGGCGCGGCTTCGCGCGCGGCCCTGACAAGCGTCGGCGCAGCAACGAGCGTTGGCGCGGCTGCAAGCGTTGGCGTGGCTACGAGCGTTGGCGCGGCTGCGACCGTTGGCGTGGCAAGGAGCGTCGGCGCGGCGAGCGTCGGTGCGGCGTCGGCGGAGCGCTGCGTCGCGCCGAACGCGGGCGGCGCACCGCTTTGGTTCGGCCCCGTTGGCATGCCGACCGACGGCATGCCGACAGGCGCGGCGTCAGGAACGGTCGCCGCCGCCACGGTCGCGAGGAGCGAAGCCGTGACCGTCGCAGGCACTCCCGCGGTCGGTGGCGCGCCTGCGGTCGGTGGCGCGCCTGCGGTCGGTGGCGCGCCTGCGGTCGGTGGCGCGCCTGCGGTCGGTGGCGCGCCTGCGGTCGGTGGCATCGCGGTGCGGGGGATGCCGGCGGTCATCGTTACGGATGCGACGGGCTCTGCGGACGCGGCGAGATCTGCGGAGGGGGCTGCGACGGCTGGTGGTAGCGGCGCGGGGGCGAGGGGGGACATCACGGCGGCGCCAGCGCCGAGGCTTGCGAGCGAGGGCTCGTGGGCGAGCTTCGTGCGGACCTGTGCGCGGCGCTCCTCGATCTTTGGGCCGATGAGCTCCTTCAGCGTCGTCGCGACCTCGGTGTGGGTCCCCAGCAGGCCCGCTTCGCTCGCCGCCGTCTCGAGCGCCGCGCCCATCGCGGCCGCGTTCTGGAAGCGCGCGGCGGCGGACTTCTCGAGCGCGCACGCGAGCACGTCGTCGAGCGGGGCGAGGCGTGGGTCGAGCGTCGAGACGCGCGGCGTCGCGACGTCGAGGATGCGTCGCATCGTCTCCGCCTCGTTGTCGGCGCGGAAGCAGCGCTTTCCCGTCAGCGCCTCCCAGAGCACGACGCCGACGGCGAAGATGTCGAAGCGTCGATCGATCGGCTCGCCGCGCAGGTACTCCGGCGCCATGTACGCGAGCTTGCCCTTGAGGCTGCCGTCGCTCGTCGATTGCATCGCGTTCTTCTTCGCGAACTTCGCGACGCCGAAGTCGGTGACGCGCGCGATGCCGTCCTCGCCGACGAGAATGTTCTGCGGGGAGATGTCTCGATGCACGAGACCGACCGGACGCGAGCGCTCATCCACGAGCTCGTGCGCGGCGTGGAGCCCGGCGCACGCGTCGCGCAGGATGCGGACCGCGACGCGCGCGGGGATCCGCGGATCGCCCGCCGTCCGGCGGCTCGCGGCGACGAGGAGCTCACCGAGAGACCCGCCTTCGATGAAGTCCATCACGAGGCTGAGCGAGTCGCCGTCAACCTCGACGTCGCGTACGTCGACGACGTTCGCGTGCCGGATCATCGACGCGAGCCGCGCCTCCGCGATGAGCTCGTCGCGGAAACCAGGGCTCTCGAGGAGATGGGGATGCGGCTTCTTGATCGCGACGAGCTGCCGGAAACCCAGCGCACCGCGCGCGGTGCCGATCCAGACCGACGCCATGCCTCCGGACGCGAGCTTGAGCAGCGCCTCGTACCGAGCGGCCATCCGCGCCGGATCGTAGCTGGGCTTTCCCGTTGGGGCGTGAAATCATCGCTGCGTGCTCGGCGTCCTCGACATCGGCGGCACGAAGATCGCCGCCGCGCTCGTCGACGAGGGCCGTCTCGTGCAGCGACGCGAGGAGCCGACCCGGCCGGCCGAGGGCTTCGAGCGCGCGATGGTCCGCACCCGCGCGATGTTCGGGGATGCGACGTTGAGCGGCATCGGCGTCGGCAGCACCGGGCCGATCGATCGAGACACTGGCGTCTACGGCAAGGTCGACGTGCTCCCCGGCTGGGAGGGCAGAGACCTCCGGCGTACCTTCGACGGCGTGCCGATGGTGATCGAGAACGACGCCGACGCCGCCGCGCTGGGCGAAGCCGCGATCGGCGCCGGCCGCGGCGTCGCGCGCTTCGTCTACGTCACGATCAGCACCGGCATCGGCGGCGGCATCGTGCTCGACGGCGAGCTCTACCGCGGCGCCGGCGGGACGCATCCCGAGATCGGCCACCACATGATCGAGGCCTCGGGGCCGGCGTGCGCGTGCGGAGCGCGCGGATGCTGGGAGGCGCTCGCGAGCGGCCCCGCCTTCGCCGCCCATGCGCGAGCGCGCGCGCCCGAGGCCGTCCGCGCCGGCCTCACCGCCGAGACCGTGTGCCGGCACGCGAACGAAACGTGGGCGCGCGAGGCGATCGAGCGCGAGGCCTTCTACCTCGGCGTCGGCCTCGCGAACGTCATCGCGATGTATGCCCCCGACGTCATCGCGCTCGGCGGCGGCGTGATGAAGAGCGAGCCGCTCTTTCGCGATCGCATGCGCGAGACCATCGCGCGCTCCGCCACCCTCGTCCCCGCCGCCACCACCCGCATCGTCGCCGCCGAGCTCGGCGCCGACGCCGTCCTCCACGGCGCCGCTCACGCATTCACGCTCGCACGAGGTCGCCCGTCATGAGCCCGACCCCGCCCATGCGCCCGGCTTTGCGGTCCCGTTGCGCGTCCCCGCCCGCGCGCCCGGAGGCTCCGTGGCCGCGTAGCGCGCCCTCACCCGCGCGCCCGGAGGCTCTGCGGCCGGGCCGCGCGTTGGCGGCGCGCCCGGAGGCCTGGGCGTGTTGGGGAGGGGTTCGTGCCTGACGTCGTGCGTGGGCCCTATCTTGGCGATTTGCTGCGGCAGCCTGCGGCGGTCGAGGCGACGCTTGCTGCGCTCGCGGTCGATGATGCGCTTCGCGGCGTCGCGGAGCGGTTTCGCGCGGGCGCGTTTCGGCGTGTCGTCCTCACCGGCATGGGCTCGTCGCTCGCGGCGTTGCATCCGCTCGCGATCCGCCTTGTGTCGCACGGCGCGATCGTCATCGACGCGTCCGAGCTGATCCACGCGCACGCGAGGCTCATCGACGAAGGCACCCTCGTCGTCGCGGTCTCGCAGTCGGGGCGGAGCGCGGAGATCGTGCGGCTCGTCGACGGCACGCTCCGCCCCGGCGCGCTCGTCGGCGTCACGAACACGGCGGGCTCGCCGCTCGCGACGGCCGCGACGGCGACGCTCCTCACGCACGCCGGCGAAGAAGCGACCGTGTCGTGCAAGACCTACGTCGCAGGGCTCGCCGCGCTCGTGCTCCTCGGCGACCTCCTCTCCGGCTCGCCGTTCGCCACCGCGCTCGCCGCCGCGCCTGCGGCGATGAAGACGTACCTCGATCGCTGGGAGGAGCACGTCGCGGAGCTGATCGCGCTGACCGCGGGTATTCGCGACGTCTTCGTCGCCGGTCGCGGCGCCTCGGTCGCGGCGGCGTACACGGCGGGCCTCATCCTCAAGGAGTCGACGCGTCTCCACGCGGAGGGCATGACGAGCGCCGCGCTCCGGCACGGGCCGCTCGAGATGGCGGCCGCGCACGTGCTCGCGCTCGTCTACGAAGGGGACGCCGCCGTCGCGCCGCTGAACGCCGCGCTCGTCGCCGATCTCGTGCGCGCCGGCGCGCGCGCGTTCCTCGTCGGAGCGGCCGCGACCCACGCGTGCTTCCGGCTCCCGATCGTCGACCCCGCCGCGCGGCCCCTCCTCGAGATCCTCCCCGCGCAGATGCTCTCCCTCGCGCTCGCCGCGCACGCGGGGATCGAGGCCGGGCGTTTCGTCCACGCGACGAAGGTGACCGCGACGGAATGAGCCGGGCCACCGTCGCGCTCGTGCTGGTGGTGTTCTTCGTCGTCTCGATCTTCACGAACACCCTCGGCGCGCTCTTGCCCGACATCATCGGGACGTTCGCGCTCTCGCTCACCGCCGCGGGGCTCCTCCCGTTCGCGTTCTTCGCGGCGTACGGCGTCGCGTCGATCCCGGCGGGGCTCCTCACCGAGCGCACCTCGGAGAAGCAGGTGATGGTCGGCGCCTTCGCGCTCGCGCTCGTGTCGTCGCTCGCGTTCGCGCTCGTCCCGCGTTACCCCGTCGCGATCGCGTCGCTCTTCGTCACCGGCGTCGCGATGGCGGCGGTGCAGGTCGCGGCGCAGCCGTTGCTCCGCGTCGCGGGCGGCGAGGCGCGCTTCGCGTTCTTCTCGACGCTCGGGCAGCTCGCGTTCGGCGCGGCGTCCTTCGTGAGCCCCCGCATCTACACCGCCCTCACCCTCCGGAGCCTCCCGTGGACGAGCCTCTACTGGCTCTTCGCCGCCCTCGCGGCGGTGCTCGTCGTCGTGCTCTCCGTCGCGAAGCTCCCGCGCGTGGAGCGCAAGGACGACGAGCGCGCCGGCTCCCTCGACGCGCACCGCGCGCTCCTCCGCGGCGGCGCCGCGCGCTGGTTCGCGAGCATCTTCCTCTACGTCGGGATCGAGCAAGGGATCTCGAGCTGGCTCTCGCAGTTCCTCGCGACGTACCACGGCGTCGATCCGCGCACCGGCGGCGCGAACGCGGTCTCGTGGTTCTGGGGGCTGATGACGCTCGGCTGTGTCAGCGGGCTCGTCGTCCTCAAGGTCTTCGACTCACGGAAGGTCCTCGTCGTGCACGCCGTCCTCGCGATCGTGCTCTTCGCGATCGGGCTCTTCGGACCGACCCCGATCGCGATCCTCGCGCTCCCCGCGGTCGGGCTCGTCGCGTCGGTCATGTGGCCGATCATCTTCGCGCTCGCGCTCAACTCGGTGCGCTCGCATCAAGGCACGCTCTCCGGGATCCTCTGCACCGCCATCGTCGGCGGCGCGGTGGTGCCGCTCGTCATCGGCCGCGTCGGCGATCGCCTCGGCCTCCGCGCGGGCATGACGCTCCTCTTCCTGAACCTCGGCTGGATCCTCGCGATCGGCTTCTGGGCGAAGCCGGTCGTGAAGGAGCGCTGACCTCCGGATCGTCAGAACGATCGCGCGAGACCCGCCCAGCCGCCGCCCGGCAGCGCGGCGGCGGTCGGATGCCAGTCGGTGAACACCGCGGCGGTGAGGATGGTCAACGCGCCGGCGAGGATCGAGGTGCCGATGAGCGCGTTCGTGACGACCACGAGCGGCTCGCCGCGCTCCTGGATGTCCTTGCAGTCGGGGCCCGGTCCGCGGTCGCAGCCCTTCGCGGTGAAGTCGTCGTGCTGCGCCTTCGCGACCAAGCCGGTCCCGACCGCGCCGCCCGCGAGGAGCAGCGTCAACCCGGCGCCGACGTACACGACGACCGGCGGGACCCTCCGCATGTTCGGCGGGGCGGGCTCTTGCGGCGCGGGCTCCTGCGGCGCGGGCGTGACGGCGACGACCGGAGGCGCCGGCGCCGTCGTCGGCGGCGGCGAAGGCGCGATCGTCACCGTCTCGCCGGCGCGCACCTCGATCGCCTGCTCGCGCGTCGTGCTGTCGACCGTCACCGCGGCGACGTGCTTGCCGGTCGCGACCCACGTCTCGCTCGTGGTCTCGCGTCCTCCGACGACGACGCGGCAGAGCGAGCCGCTCGGGCAGGTGAGGCGGACCTTGCCCGCGCGCCCTCCGAGCTTCTTCTTCGCCGCCGCCACGCTCGCGGCGAGGGCAGGGGTTCCGCCGGGCCGACTGCTCCGCTCGAGGAGCTCCGCGCCGAGGGCGGGATCGTCCGCGTCCACCGCGGCGTCGAGGGCCGCGGTGAGCGCGACGGCGCTCGGGAGGATCGTGTCCGCCTCGGCGAACGCGCGCGCGGCGGCGGGGTAGTCGTGCGCGTCGTGCGCGGCGAGCCCGCGCGTGTACGCCTCCTTCGCGCGCGCCTTCTCGTCGCCGTCGGCGCGCGCGACGCCCGCGACGAAGACGAAGAGGAGCGCGAGCGCGAGGCCGGCCGCCCTCATGGGCACCCCGGTCCGGAACAGCTGCAGAGCCCGCTGCCGCAACTCACCTTGCACGTGCCGTCGCATTGGACCTGGCAAACGCCGCTCCCGCAATCGATGTCGCACGTCGCGTTCGCCTCGCACCGCGTCGCGCACGTACCGCTCCCGCAGCTGATCGAGCAGCTGCTCCCGGCCCGGCACACCGGCGCGCAGGCTCCGCTCCCGCACGAGAACGTGCAGGTCCCCTCGTCCGCGCAGGAGCAGTCTTGTCCGGTCTTGCACGAGCGCTCGACCTCGCCCGGGATGTCGAAGTCGAGCGTGCACGCCGGCCACACCGACGTCCCGGCGATCATGATCCCGAGCGTCGCGAGCGCGCGGCTCACTCGCAGTTGCCGCCGTTGCACGAGTTGTTGCACGTCGCTCCGGCCGCGCATTGGAACTTGCATCCTCCACCGTTGCACGAGTTGTCGCAACGTGAACCGGCCGCGCACTCGATCGTGCAGCCGCCGCCGGAGCACGAGTTCGTGCACTCCGAGCCCTCTTCGCAGCGGAACGTGCAGCCGCCGCCCGAGCAGCCGTTGACGGCGGTCGTGTCGTCCTTCGCGACGAACGTGCAGTTTCCGGACGGACAGCTGTTGCTGCACTCGCCGCTGCTGCACTCGCACGACGTCCCGGAGAGGCTCTGGCAGCTCGTGCTCGCGCTCGTGTCCGCGCCGGGCGTCACGACGACGCGTCCGCCGCCGCCCGAAGACGAAGAATTGGAATTGGAAGAGGAGGAGGGCACGCGCGTCGCCGGCCGATCGCGCTCGTCGTCGTCGCTGCCCCGGTCGGACGCGTTGATCGTGCAACCGGAGAGCGCCGCCATCATCGCGCCCGCAAGGATAAAGCCCGCAACCTTCATCGATTCATGCTCCTGAGCCGGAGAGCGTCCGTCGCCCTCGTGGACGCTTCCAGGTCCACGCGCCGTGCCTGGTCGCGGGGCCGAAAATAGGCTGGAGTTTCGCGGGCTGACGCGTCAGCGACGACGCGCCCGACCCCGCGCCGCCGGAACGGGCGCGTCGCCGGTGACGCGGGCTACGATGACGGCCGATGAAGAAGAAGGCGATCGTGATCGTGGCCCTGCCTCTCGCGTTCCTCGCGTGCGCATCGTCGACGACGTCGTCGACGTCGCCGCCGCCCGCGGTGCCGCCGCAGCCCGACCCGTGCGCCGGCGACGCTCCGTGGCTCGTCGCGATCCTGGGCGAGCTCCCGCTGAAGAGCGACAGCATCCACCTCGATCGCGGGATGCGGGACCCCCAGCTCGCGTCGCGGATCTCCCGCGGCGAGCTCCGCGACGTCGACGGCGCGAGCTACTGGCTCAAGAACGTGAGCTGGACCTCGCAGGTCATCTACGAGTACCCGGGCCGCCCGACGCAGAAGGTCGTCGTCGCGCGCAACGTGAACGGCAAGGATCCGCTCACGCTCGGAGACGTCGGCGCGCCTCCCGCGCTCACGCCGCCGATCCGCCTCGCGAGCGGCGTCCTCGAATACCGCCCCAACCCGGCCGTTCCCCCGGAGGAGCAGCGCTACCTCTACGTGTTCCCCGACGCGACGTGGATGATCGTCGACGGCTGGATGGGCCCGCGCTTCGGCCCCATCCTCAACGGCACCGCGGAGAGCCCGCCGCCCTCGCCGAGCCCGCCCGACACGTACCTCGAATATTGTTTCCCGCGCTCCGGCCGCGCCGAGGTCGACGGCGCGAAGTCGGCCGGCATCGACATGCAGTCGGATCACTGGGCGATGCGGTTCCGCACGACGGGCTCCGGCCTCTACGCCGAGATCGCGCACACGTTCGCGACGCCGGAGATCGCGCTGCACGAAGAGGCGGCACAGCGGGCGCGCTGCGCCGGCAAGAAGTGCCAGTCGATCCAGGGCCGCGTCGAAGGACGCGTCGTCCGCTACGCGATGCCGTTCGGCGCGCTCTGATCGCCGGATCAGCGCGTGAAGCGCGACCGCGGCACGACCTGCTTCGCCTGGCTCGGGCTCGACCACGAGAGGCGCGCCGTCGCGCCGCCGGTGCTCTCGTAGTATTCGAGCTTGATCGCGCGCGGCTGGCCGGCGGTGAACGCGACCCTCGCGCTGCGCGTGGTCGGCGAGTGATCGCGCCACTCGTCGATCACGATCGCGCCGTCGACGTAGAGGCGGAAGCCGTCGTCGCCGCGGACCTCGAGCGTGTACGTCTCGCTCGTCGGCGCGGTGAGCTTGCCGCTCCAGCGCGCGGCGAACGAGTCGCGCTCGATGATGGAGTCGGGCGAGCCGCTCCCCCAGTCGAAGTCGATCGCCGGATCGACGCGCGTGACCTTCGGCTCGCCGGTGAGCTCCTTCGTGTCCCAGTACTCGGCGAGGAGCCCGTCGGCCGGCTCCGCCGCCTCCCACGCGCGCTCCTGCGCCCGGATCTGCGCGAGGAAGGCGGGCACGTCGCCGAAGACGTCGCGCTTGCCGGTCCAGTCGGAGACCCATCCGCTGTTGATGAGGAGCACCGCGCCGGACGCGTCGACGCGGACGGGCCCGCCCGAGTCGCCGGGGCAGAGCGTGTTCCGGATCGTCGTGCCGAAGCGGTAGCCGATCTCGCGCTTCGTGCCGCCGCCGGTCTGGTGCTCCCAGTCGTCGTTGCAGCCGTAGCCGTAGATCGTGAGCGCGGTCCCGTTCGCCGGCTTCGCGGTCGCGAGCGGCGCCGGCCGCGCGACGTCCGCCGGCACCGGCGTCTTGAGGCGGAGGAGCGCGACGTCGACGGCGCCGAGGCCGCTCCGCGCGAAGGAGCGGTAGCGATCGATCGGGTAGCGCGCGGTCCCGGTCGGCTCCTTGTCGATGCGGAGGCTCCCGAACGATCCCGAAGCGTCGCGCGTCGCGTAGCGGACGCAGTGCGCGGCGGTGATCGCGACGCGCGGCGAGACGAGCGTCGCGGTGCAGTAGCTGCCCCAGCTGAAGCTCGCCATCCCGACCTCCGGCGCCTCGCGCGTGACGGCGCCGCCGATGACGGCGTCGTTCGTCTCGACCGAGGTCTCCACCTCCTCCTCGGAGGTGTCCGCCGCGCACCCGGTGAGAAGAGCCAAGCCGAGAAGCAAATGAAACCGCATCACGGCGGGAGGATTTATCGGGCGGGCGCGCGCGGCCGGCATCCCCGGCCCGTCTCAGCGGCATTTGCGCGAGTCGCGCAGCCCTCACCCCTGCGTGGGGGTTTACTCCCCGTCGGTCGCGTCGTCCTCGCGGAACATCGCCTTGGGGCGACGCTTCGGTTTGTCGAGAATACCGGATTTGAGGAGAAGCGTTCCTTCACCGATAAGAGCGGCTTCCGCGAGGAGGAGCGCCTGCTTCATCGGCCGATCGAGGCGCTGCGCCACCTCGTCGAGCTCGTCGCGGAGGCGCGCGGCGTCCTCGTCCGGGAGCGGGTCGGGGCTGAAGACCTGCCGCCACTCCTCGTACGCGTCGCGCATCGCGGCGATGGCGCGGTTGACGGGTCGATAGGCCTCGTCGCCGAGCATGCGCTGCACGTAGCTCGTCGCGAGGCGCTTCTCGATCTCCTGCACGAGCGCGTCGAAGTCCTCGCGCTTCAGCCGGCGCGCGCGTTCGCGCTCGCGATCGAGGTTGCGGAACAGGGCCTCGAGCAGCGGCGAGCGCGCGTTCACGGCGGCGATCGACGCCTCGAGCTTCTCGATCGCGGAGACCGCCGCGCCCTGCATTCGCTTGCCGAGGTCGCCGCGCGCGGAGGCGAGCTCCGGCAGGCGGAGGACGCGGAAGAGGACGTCGTCGGCGCCGTCGCGCGCCTCGGCGATGCGGCGGCGCGCGGTCTCGAGCCACGTCTTCTCGTCATCCATCCCCGGGTTCGGGGCGACGGCGGCGCTCGCGCCGGCGAGGCGCTCCTCGAGCACCGCGGCGTGCATCACGAGCTCGTATGTTTCGAGGACGGACACGGCGCGACGATACCACGCGCGCGGAGGCGGGCCGCAGCGTGAGCGATTGAAGGTTCTTGGCGCAACGCCAGTCCAATGGTGTACCGCTAGCTTTCGAGGGAGCTTGAAATGACGAGAAAGACGCTGGGATGTTTGATCCTCGCTGCAGGTATCGTCGCGTGTGACGACGACAAGAAGGGTGACGAGGCGTCGAAGGTGCCGCCCCCGCCGGAGCAAGGGGGTGTGCTCGGAGCCGCGCGCTTCCGCTACAAGTGCCTCCTTCCGTCGGACGCGCAGTGTGACTTCGACAAGGAGCTCGGCACCGGCGCGGGCGGCTCGAGCTCCAGCCTGCCCACCCTCGCGACCGGCTCGCGCTTCGGCCTCGAGATCGAGCTCAACGCGAGCGCGGGCGAAGGCGACGCGCCGGCGCTCACCGCGCTCCACCCGACCTTCGCGACGGTGGAGGCGGACGGCGTGACGCTGGTGCGCCCCGGCAAGACGACGATCGGGCTGAGCCGAGGGGCGGACATCGTCGACATGCTCGACGTCGAGGTCAAGGACCCGACCGGGATCAAGCTCTTCTCCGGCGATCCGCAGGGCCAGTTCACCGACGTGAAGGTCGGCGTCGGCTCGGTGAAGGCGACGGTGCAGTTCACGTTCCGCTTCCGCGCCGCGCTCGCGGACGGCGACCAGGTCCTCGCCGGCTCGGTGCCGTGCAAGTGGACGACGAGCGACGCGGAGATCGCGAACATCACGACCGAGCCGGAGGACAACATCGTCACGGTGGTGACCGGCACGAAGCAGGGGACCGCGACGATCAAGGTGGAGCTCGGGACGTTCTCGACCGAGATCCCGCTCACGGTGGGAGGCTGACATGAAGAAGCTCTTTTTCGTCTCCGCCGTCGTCCTCGCCGCCTGCAGCGACCCGCCGCCGCCGAGCCTCGCGCGGATCGCGATCGACGACACCACGAACGACGGCACCGCGGGCCTCACCTACGTCCGGAACGACGTCGAGCGCCTCGAGGCCGATCCGACGAAGGGCGTCGTCCTCGGCGACGGCCTCAGCTACGTGCTCACGCTGAGCCGCCGCATCGCCGACCCGCCGGACAAGAAGGCCGACTCCGAGGCGCTCCTGGAGAAGCCGTTCACGATGACGACGACGGGCGACGTCGTCACCGCCGCGCGGACGACGCAGTCGAGCCGCGTCATCATCCACACCGTGAAGCCGGGCGCCGGCACGGTGGTGTTCACGGTCGAGGGCGCGACGGGGAGCGTCACGATGCCGGTTACGGTCGTCGAGCAGAGCGCGGTCCCGAGCGACGTCTACCCGCCCGACGCGCCGCGTCCGACGCCGGAGGCGGGCGCCGACGACGCGGGAGCCGACGACGGCGGCACCTGACGAGCCGGCAGGCTCACGACGAAACGTGCGCCGCCGGTCGGGCCCGATCCGGCGATGACGGTGCCGCCGTGGCTCGCGACGATGCGCTTCACGAGCGCGAGGCCGAGCCCGGTCCCGGTCGCGCGCGTCGTGAAGAACGGCTCGAAGATGCGGGCCGCGTTGTCGCTCGCGATCCCGGCGCCGGAGTCCACGACCGCGAGCTCGATCGCGGTCGTGCTCTCGGTCGCGCGGCGGGTCAGCTCGATCGCGAGCTCGCCGCCGTTCGGCATCGCCTGAAACGCGTTCGCGACGAGGTTCACGACGGCGCGATGGATCATGTCGCGGTCGACGTCCGCGAGGAACGGCGCGTCGCCGGCGTCGTAGCTCACGCGGACGGCGCAGCCCGCGGGCCGCTCCGAGTCCACCGCCGCGACGGCCTCCTTCGCGATGCCGACGAGGTCGCGCGGCTCGAACGACGGCGCGAGCGGCCGCGTGAAGTCGAGGAGGTCGCGCACGGTCCGCTGCAGGCGCGCCGCTTCGTCCTCGACGATGCCGAGCAGCATGTTCGCGTCGGCGGCGGGTGGCGCCCTTCGCAGGGAGGTGAGGGCGTTGTAGATGATCGAGACCGGGTTGCGGATCTCGTGCGCGACGCTCGCCGCGAGCTCGCCCAGCGCGGCGAGGCGCTCCTGCTTGACGAGCTGCTCCTGCACGCGCGCCAGCTCCTCGCGCGCGGCCTCCTCGGCGGTGATGTTGTGGACGACGAACTGCAGCACCGGCTCGCCGGCGTACTCGCTGCGTGAGACGACGGACGAGTACCAGAGCACGCGCCCGTCGCGCGCGACGAACCGGTTCCGCAGCGGCCCGGAGTACTTCCTCCCGCTCGCGACGAACTCGGCGAGGAAGGCGGCGACGCGCGCCTGGTCCTCCGGATGAATGAGCCGGTTCTCGGCCTGCGGCATCTGAAAGTCGCCGACGGTGTACCCGGTCTGCTCCTCGAGCGCCGCGTTCGCGTACGTCATGCGCGACGACGCGTCGGTGATGAACACGATGTCGGGCGATCCGTCGACGAGCGTCCGAAAGCGCTCCGATAGCGAGGCGAGGTCGGCCTCGGTCTTCCGCGCCGCGGTGACGTCGCGATACACGAAGACGGTCCCGTCGCCGCAAGCGCGCGCCTCGACCGCGAACGCTTCTCCGCCGGCGGGCTCGCCCGGCGCCACGATCCCCGCCGCGATCGCCGCGGCGTTGCGGTACCGAACCTCGCCGTCGCGGCCGAGGACGACGACCGGCTGCGGCAGCGCCTCGAGCACGTCCCACGGATCGACCCCCTCGCGCGCCGCCACGGCGCAACGATAGCTCGACCCTTCACCCTTTGCGGCAGGCGCTACCGCGTGGGTCATTCGAGCGAGCGCGCCGAACAGATCGTCGCCGGTCTCGAGCTCCAGCAGGCGTCGTTTTTCTTCGATCGGCAGTGAACCTTCTCGTCGAGCCGCGGGCTGAGTACGATCGCGCACATGGCGCAGCCCTTCGTCGCCGAAGAGCATCACGTCGAGGAGGTCCGCGAGCACCTGGAGGACTACGTCGGGCTCGAGCACGTTCGCGTCCAGCGCCGCGACGACCTCCTCGTCTTCGAGTCGGGCCCCAACGAAGACGCCGTCCCGCACACCCGCTTCCGCCGCATCGGCGATCACCGCTGGCAGATCGAGGTGCCGCTGAAGGACGGCGGCTGGGACCGCCTCCCCCTCAGCATCCAGCTCATCGAAGCCGTCGACATCGTCATCTCCGAGTTCCCCTGGACCCTCGCCCCCCGAGAGCGCCCCAAGAGCCCGCCCCCCGACGGCTCGTGATCGTCCAATGAACTGAGTGCCGGAGGAGGGAGTCGAAGGCACCCGAAAGTGCGCCCGACGCGTCGACCTCCGATGCACGAAACAACGTAAAACAAGGCCCCGTTGCGATCGCCGAGTCGCCGGCTCACTCGCCCGTTCTGGTCGCCAACTCGACGCCGGAAGCGCTACCGACCGACCCTGACGCCGCGCTCCGCGCCGCCATCCACGCGGCCGTGGAGGCCGGCGATCACGAGCGCGCGCGTGCGCTCCTCGACGTGCTCAGCGCCGCGCCGAAGCGGGCGCCCGTCATCCCGATCGCCGCCGTGCGGGCAAAGCGGTAGAGGGGCTCATGGCGACCAGCGACGAAAGCGGCGAGTGGACCGTGGCGCCCGGCGAGGAGTCGGACCGAATGGATCCAGACCGAGCGCGCGTGCGAGCGGAGGTGGCGGACAGGATCGCCCGGTTCCTCGAACGTGACCCGGTGGAGCTCTCTGACGACGAAGGCCAAGAGATCGTCGATGCGTGGCGCGCGTTCTCGGTCGCGCTGATGAACAGCTACTCGCGCTTCGTGCCCGACGCCGCGTGGCTCACGCGCGTGCTGTTGATCATGCAGCGCGAGGACAAGGACGGGATCCTTGCTGACGGCGACGTAGACAACCGCGATCTGTCGAACGCCGCAGACGTCGCGGCGGCTGCCCTCTCTCGGCTCTCCGGTGAAGAGCACGTAACCAGCGAGAGCCTTGCTCGCATGGCGAAAGAGATCGACCCCGAGATTGATCCCAACGTCGCGCGACGTGTGCTCATCGTCCAAAACGTGCAACGGGCGCTGGGGCGCGTGACGGCCGATCGGCGGCGCGAGGAGATCGCCAAAGAGCTTCGCCGTCAGCTCGGCGCCATCGATCCCAGACTGCGCCTCGACGAGAACGTCGCGCGGGTCCTCGTTCGGCTCTACGCCCGAGCGAACGGCGCGCGCAAGCTCGCCGCGAATTGGAGTTGGCGGAGCGGTCTGGAAGGCGCGCCTCGTGATGGTGAAACGCTGGCTTCGGACGCACCGGCAAGGGTGGTCGAGCGGTTCGGTGACCCCGACAAGAAGCGCGAAAAGAACCGACGCGCACGAAGTCGGGCATCGGACGATACCGAGGATTCTTAGGCATCGCGGCTCACCAAACTTAATCAATAATATCAATTAGTTAGAATTGTAATTTCTACTCGGATAGGAGCACTATTCCCCCTGTGGTCGTGCGCATCGCGCCGACGCGAACGGGAGGAATGTCGATGCTCGATCCTGATCTCCAGAAGAGCGTGGCGGATGCGGTCGCGAGGTTCGGCATTGCCGAGGTTTCGCGGCGTACCGGGCTCTCGCGCCACAAGATCATGGCCGTCATGGCTGGGGCGCCCGGCATGCACGCTGGCACGATCGCTCACGCTCGAAGCGCGATGGTCGTCTTCGGATGAGCGCCGCCGATCACCTCGCGGCCGCCGGACGAGCGCTCCTCGCGGCCGCCGACGAGCTCCGCGCGACGGGCGGACCTACGACGATCTTCAGCACGGGCCCCGGCGGAGCTCTCCCGCCGGGGCGCTCGCGGCGCTGGCTCCGAGACCACGCCGCGGAGATCGGCGGCACGCGCGTAGGAGGGAAGCGGGGACGCGGCGTCGCCTGGCTCGTCACGCGCGAGCAGTACGACGCGTGGCTTGCGTCGCAGGGGACGGCACGCGTCGAGCCCGCGCCGGCCGCGACCGTGATCCCGATCGATGCGCTGATCGCGAGCGCCGGCTTCCGCGCGACGAGGAGCGCATGAATCGACGCGAGAGCGAACGCCAGCGAGACCAGCGAGACCAAGAAGCGCTCGATCGACTCTGGCGCGAGCTTAGCGAATTCGTCGGTGCGCGGCGCCGCCTGACGCGGATCGAAAAGCTCGTGCTCGCCCAAGCGCACCTCTACGCCGGCGCCGAAGGCATCGAACGTGCTCGCCTCGACGCGAGCATCATGTGCATGCACGTTCCGAAACTGCGCGGACCGGCGCCCGTCATCGTCTCGGAGACGCTGCACTGATGACCCTCGACGCGATGCCGGAGGACGACTTCTTCGGTGACGACACCGATCCGACCTCGTGCGTGCAGAATGCATCCAACGTCGCGCTACTCGAAAAGCTGATCGTCGACACGAAGAAGGACAAGCGCACCGGCGAGGACCGCTACGTGATCCGGCCGACCTCCGCGAACGTCGCCACGATCCTTCAACACTACGAGCCGTGGCGCGGCGTGATCGCAAACGACACGTTTAGCGGCCGCATCGTTGCGACGCGTACGCCTCCGTGGCACGAGCTCGACGCACCCGACGACGCCCGCGCCGGCCCGTGGACCGACGCGGATACCGTGCGCCTCACACACTTGCTTGCTCGCACGCGGGTCGCCGGATGTCCGCCGATCACCGTCTCCACGAAGGTCGTTGACGCGGCGATCCTCGTCGCGTCGGACGCGAACAAGGTTCACCCCGTTCGCTCGTACCTCCGAGGCCTTCGGTGGGACGGCACGGAGCGCCTGGCGCTCCTCGCACATCGTTACCTCGGCTGCGAAGACACCCCCGTCGCGCGGGCGATCGGCGAGTGCTTCATGATCGGCGCCGTTGCGCGCGTGCTCTCGCCCGGCTGCAAGAACGACCTTTGCCCGATCATCGAAGGGCCGCAAGGGAAGAAGAAGAGCACGTTCCTCGAACGTCTCGCGCATCCGTGGTTCTCGGACACGAAGATCCCGATCGGCGAGAAGGACGCGTTTCAGCAGCTCCCCGGAAAGTGGATCTACGAGCTCAGCGAGCTCGCTTCGCTCTCGAGGAGCGACCTCGAGACCACCAAAGCGTTCATCTCCTCGCGCGTCGATCGTTACCGGCCGAGCTACGGGCGCCATGAGGTCGAGATGCCGCGACAGACTCAATTCGTCGGCACGACGAACGCCGGGCAGTACCTTCACGATCCGACGGGAGGCCGGCGCTTCCCTCCGCTTCGCATCGGAGAGATCGACCTTTCGGCTGTCGAGCGCGACCGCGATCAGCTCTGGGCCGAGGCGACGCATCGCTACGACGCGGGCGAGGCATGGTGGCTCGACGGTCGTCCGGACGCGGCGATCGTTGCGCCAGCTGCCGCCGCAGAGACCGAGGAGCGCTTCGTCCGTCATCCGTGGGAGGTGCCGATCGCCGACCACCTCAAGAACCCGCGGCGCAAGGCGGAGGGAGTGACTACGGAAGACCTCCTCGGCGCATGCGGGGTCGACACCGCTCACCGGACGACATCGCAAGCGATGACGGTCGGCGGCATCCTTGCTCGCCTCGGATGGGAGCGACGCCGAACGATGATCAGCGGCAAGCGCAGCTACCGCTACTTCCCCAAGGAGGAAGCATGATGGTCGTCAGCCGCCCCAGCCGCCCCACCTGCCTCCCTTCGAGCGTGCATGGTGAGGCATCACGGAGCGTCTTTATTCCTGGCCTGAACCCCACCTGCCTTACCTGCCTCACCTTCTCTAATAGAGAGAAGAGAGTCACTAGCAATAGGGCCCCTAACGTCTCCAGGGAGAGGCAGGTCAGAGGGGGGCACGGGGGGCAGGCAGGGCACCTCGGCGCTGCGTCCCGTCCTCCCTCACCTGCGTACGCGTACGGACCGGATGGGCGTACCGCTCGGCACGCTGAGGCGAGCTGCAATCGCGGGGTTGCATGGCCCCCGTCGGAACAGTGTTGGGGGTCTTCAGACCACGGGGTGCTCGTTGTCGATCTGTACAGCCTCCGGAAATTGGAAGGACCGGACCATGACTGATCTCACCGTGACCATGATCACTGGAGGAGGAGCGAAGTGAGAAACGTCTACACCGAGGGGGCGCGCATCGTCGCAGCGCTCGCGAGCCAGTGGGGCGGCGCGGAGCTCGCTCGACGCGTCGAGACCTCGGCCAGCATGATCGGCCACATCTCGGCGGGCCGGAAGCTTCCTGGATACGACCTCCGCGAGCGGCTGGCGACTTGGGGGGTCCGCCTCGAGTCCTGGAACGAGGCGGCGGCGAGCCACCGTCTCGACACGCGAGAGTTGCTCGGCGAGGTGTGCGTCCCCTTCGCGGGGGCGGGGGAGGCGCCTCCCGGCCCCGTGCGCGGCCGTGACGCCCTCCTCAGCGTGCTTGCGGACTTCGATGAGCGGATCGGCAAGGCCAAGATGGTTGGCGCCCCTGAGGGCATCGTCGTGGCCCTCCTCAACGGCAAGGCATCGGCGGCGGAGAAACTCGCGATGATCCAATGCGAGGGTGAGATGACGTTCCCTCAACTCGCGAGGACTGAGGCGTGGGGCGCCTTCATGCGCGTCCTCTTCGACGTTGCCGACCGGCATCCCGCCGCGGCGCGCGACCTCGAACACGCGCTCTACGATCTCGAGGATCCGGGCGCGGGAGAGGGCGCATGACGAGCGCCCGTCCACACACGCGAGGAGGAGATTGCCTCTCTGGCCCGCGTCCCTCGCTTGACGACGATCACCTGCCCGAGAGGAGACCCATTCGATGAACCACTCAGCAACCGGCGACACCTACGCTACCTCCGTCGATCTCGCGAACAACTCGTCCGCGCCAACCGCCGCCGCATTCAACCCCGGACTCGCGGCCGCGCTGGAGAACGCGGAGTGGCTTCGCAAGCACGGCGGCGCCGCGCGCACTCTCGAGATGGTCGAGTTCGCGGAGTCCGGCACGTGGACCGTTCCGGCCGGCGTTCGGTGGGTGTGGCTCTACGCGATCGGCGGAGGCGGAGGCGGCGGCGCCGGCATCCTCGGGGATGACGTCGGCTCCAGCTTCATGGGCACGACCGGTGGTGGTGGTGGTGGCGGGGCTCAAGGCGTTTGGCACATGCGTCCCGTCGAGCCTGGGATGACGATCTACGTCACGATTGGCGCCGGCGGCGCTGGTGGCACGACGTCTGCGGCTCACGGTGCGGCCGGCGAACGTTCCAGCTTCACGTTCGACGGGCCGGGCGAGTCGTTCACGGCGTACGGCGGCGCTGGCGGGCGCGGTGGAGTGAAGACGGGGCAAGACGAGATGAGCTACGCGTTCGCGCCGGGCGGCGGACCCGCGCTCGCTCAGAGGCGCGCCTACCTGATGTCGGGCTCGATATCGGACTCGAAGCTCTATCCGTATCTCGCTCCGGGCAACGGAGGTTTCAGCGCATCGTCGAACGTCGGTCCGATCGACGGACCGAACCGCGCGTGCGACGGTCAGCTCTCCCATGGTCAGACCGAGCTTGGTCACTCTCTGGGCGGAACGATCGGGACGACGGCGACGCCCTACCTCGGCGGAGGCGCGGGCGGCGGAGGCGGCTCCTCCTCGATGGGCCCCGGCGGAAACGGCGGAAACGGTGGAAACGGCAACGCAAGCGGTACGGGCGGCCACGCGACGAACGGTGAGAACGCCCCGTCCTACGGCGCGGGCGGTGGAGGCGGAGGCGGCGGCGGGAACGGTAGCGCGGGGCCCGCGGGCGGCAACCCCGGCGCTGGCGGGAACGGCGCCGACGGTCTCGGGCGGATCTTCTACGTCAAGCCGGAGGTCGACACGTGATGACGATGAGAGACCCGACGGCGATCGATCCGCGCGCTCCGGCACTCAACTACGTCGCAGAGAAGCCGCGCGGTGGGGAGCACGCCGCGCCGTTGACGATCGATATCCCCGCTACGCGCGAGCACACGCGGATTATCGTCATCGTCGACTTCTGCGGATCGGGCGATGGCGGAGGTTCGGAACTGCGCCTTGCGGCGTGAGGAAGCTGACGTGTGCATAGCGCACGCATCATCGAAGAGGAGAGGGACGACGATGAAGAACGACGAACACGAGGCGACGATCGACGCGATGATCGCGCCGTTCCAGAACGGGGTGATGGCGATGTCCTCGCAGGGGATGGCCGAGCTCCGAGCGCTGGCCGCGACACGCCTTGGCTCGCTCACCGCGCAAGCCGCGCGCAACACGAACGCGACCACGACGCCGAATCCGATCTCGCGGACGACGACGCCCGCGAAGCCCGTCGTCGCGTCGCCAGCGAAGAGCAAGAGCGTGCTCCGCCGTGAAGCTGCTCAACGTGAGCCGACGAAGACGACGACCACCACGACCACGAAGAAGACGATCACCGCGCCGGTCGCGGTGCCCGCACGAAAGGACAGGACGATGATGATGACTCGCACGCCCTTCAAGAGTGAGCGCGCCTCGCGCGCGTACCTCGAACGCGTCGCTGACGATCCGACCGCGAACAGTGATGCTCGCCGCGAGGCCGGCTCCGCTCTGGCGAAGCTTGGCCTTCGCCTCCCGCCCGACGAGCACGCGAAGGTGCTCTCTGGCATGGGGATTCGCGAGCGCGAACGCGGCGGTCCGATCGTTCGCGAGGACGGGAGCGTGGAGTTCCGTCGCGTCCTCCCCAGCGAGGCGCGCCGCGCGGCGGGAGGTGCGGCGTGATCAATAACGTCACCTCATGGCTCGGCTTCGGCGGCGGCGGCGGTCCGCTGAACCTCGACAACAGCCTCGCCGCGGAGAAGGACGCCATCGCGCGCGCCCTCTCGTCGCCGCGTTCGGCGGAACGCCGCGCCAAGCTCCTCGATGCGATCCGATCTATGAGCGCGGGCGATCGGCGCGAGTTCCGCGAGAAGCGGAAGGCGGAGCTCGACGCCGCGCGAGACGAGGAGCTCAAGGCGCTCCGCGAGAGGACCACGGCGGCGGCGGAGGATCATCGCGGCGCGGTCGCGGAGCTCGAGGACGTGCTCAACGTTCGCGACGCGGAGATTGACGAAGCCATTGCCGCGGAGTTGAGAGAGCGACTCTACCCCCTCATAAAGGCCTTCGGCGAGGCGCCGCGCGCAACGGCGAGGGAGATCGCGATGGTGTGGAGCGACCTCGCGACGCGTCTCAAGTATGAGACCGGGCGCGACCTCGATTCGATCCACCTCGTGTTCGCCTTCGTGGCAGCGATCGGCAACGAGAACATCATCGGGTGCCGTCGCTTCTATGACAGCTTCATCTGTGCGGAGGACTCGCGCTGTCGACGCGGCGAAGGTGCCTTGATCACGGCCGCCGCTGCCGCATGCGCCGCAAACGAGAACGCGGTCCATATCGATTCATGCCTTCGGCGGCTTGAGGAGGCGGTCGCGGGGGCGATGACTGGGGCGAGTACACCAAGTGCGACCGTCCGATCAGCGCACCAACGCTACGCGTCCTCTGCTCTCCGGGTCGAAGCCGTTGAGCGCGCGCAGTCGAGCGACGAGCACAAGAGGGAGATCGGCGCACCGACTCGGTCGGAGAGTCGGAAGTCTCAAGAAGAAGCATACGAGAGCGTGCTCGTGCGCATGAGCAACTCGGTCGTCAATCGCATCGGTAGCGCGTGGGCGCGAGAGCAGCTGTCGAAGAAGCCCCGGATCGCCGACGATGAGGAGCGCGTGCGTGTCGACGTCCCCGAGAAGAAGGTGAGGGCGCACGTCGAGGAGGAGAACGAGGCGAGCTCCGAGGAGGAGGCGTTCACGAACCTGATGATGAAGGAGGATGCGGCGTCATGAGCGAGCCCGACGAGCCGAGCGTGCCGGAGCCCGACGAGCCGATCCCGGACACGGAGCCCGCACCGATCCTCACCGCCGAGAACAACTACAGCCCCGGGCCTGGCGTGACGTCGTCAGGGACGATCGTCGTCCTCGGCGGTGGACATGGGGATCGAGGCGAGGTCCCGCAAGCGATCAGGGATCATCAGCGGCGCTCGACGTACTATCGCTGATGATCGGGCCGGCGCTCGCTGACCGCGCCATCGCGGCTCAATTGCTCTCGATCGTGGCTCCGATCCTGGTCGCCTCTCCGGCGTTCCGGGATCGGAGCCGGTGGCCGCATGCATGCGCGGTTCTCCGGCGCGAGTCCAAGCGGGTGACGAGCCGGGCCGATCTGGCCGGCTGGTTCGTCGCGAACGGGATGCCCGCGCAAGCTCGCGAGTGCCTCAAGCGGAAGGTGCCGCGCGGGTCGATTTTGTGCTGGCTCGAAGTGGATGACGTCGATGTCGCCGGCGCGGGCTTCGTCGTGCTCGACGTCACGGCGGCGCTGCGGGCCGCGGGGTGACGGGGAGCGCGCCGGCTACGACTCGCGCATCGTGGCCGGCGTGCGCACGAGCTATCGGCGTCGAGGCGTGCGCACCGACGCACGAGCGGGCTTCGTCTTCGGGATGGCTTCGAGCTTGTCGAGCCGCTCCTCGATCTTTCGATGCGTGCGCTCCGAGTGGACGGCTAGCTCCTTGTCGAGAGCCTCGAAGCCCTTCTTGGTCTCCGCTCGGTGCGCTTTCACGTCCGTCGCGACCGCGTCGACCTTCGTCGCCAGGTCAGCCAGGGTGCGCTGCATTTCGGCGAGCACCTTCAGCACGTCTTTGGTCGTCGGGTCCGCCATCGTCCGAACAGCGTACGGGCGCTCGCGACGGCTCGCAAAATTCTTCCGCGGCGATTCTTTAACGATTCCTTAAACATGACGCGCGTCCCGACGACATGCGTCAAAAACGCCGCTGGACGAGGGTCTTTCAGCGCTTCAAGGTGCAGCATGGTCGAGCGAACGAAGACCCTAACGATCAAGGTTAGCGAGGACGAGCTCTACATGGCGCACGCGCTCGCTGACGCTGGAGACGAGTCGATCGGGCGGTACCTCCGCCGCGTCGTCGCCTCCGATTACGCGCGTCGGTTCGGAGATGCTCCGCCCCCGAAGGCGAAGCTGAAGACCGGACCGAAGAAGCGCTGAAAGTGAATCGCGGCGCGCCGGGGGTAGGAGCCCGACGCGCCGCTTCGTCCACAACCCTCACCAGGAAGAAGACACATGAAGAATGCCACGAACGGCACGACGAAGCACGACGACGACGTTTTCAAGCCAGAGATCACGGAGAAGCCTCCCACGGAGTTGGGCGACGGCGTAGGCAATGCACGCGACATGATCCACATCGCGCTCGACCACATGGATCGCCTCGTTGGGATCGCAATCGGGATCGTCGATGACGACACCGGAACGACTGACGAGCGCGACGGAGAGCGCATCAGGAAGGTCGCTAGCAAGCTGCGGTCGAACCTCCTGGGGGCGGCGGGCGAGCTGGCTTGCATGCCGACGAACGTGGTCGACGCGCTGAACGAGTTCCCCTGGCACGATCTGACCGCGGAACAAGCGGCGCGCATCACGAAGAAGATCCTCGACGAGGCGCGCGAGCATCGTGGCAGCTACATCCCATGCGGCTTCTGGATCCAGCGCTTGGCGGAGGAAGAGGGGAAGGAGAAGCGCGCCGCCCACGACGCCGCGAAGGAGCACGCAAGGTGAGGCGCGAGCGCGAAGAGAGCCCGCGGCAGTACGTCGTCACGGCCCTCCGAGAGGTGCTTGCGTCGCGAGCGGCGGGGCAGGAGACGCCGAGGCGTGAGAGCCCGCGCGCGACGCTTGAGGCGGCGATCGACTCGCTCGAGAGCATCTCTCTCGGCGTGACGCTCTTCCCCCTCAACGACACGCGCTCGACGCTTGCCGAGCTGGGCGAGCGGAGGGCGGCACTCGCGGGGCGCATCGCGGAGGTGCGCGCGGAGCTCCGCGCGCTGATCGAGAGGGGGACGCTGTAGCGATGGGACGCCCCGCGAGTGGATCGGTTCGGTGGAACGCGACGGCGAAGACGTGGGAGTGCCGCGTCACGCTGAGCGACGGCAAGCGCTCGCGCCCGATCCCCCTGACGGGGCTCGCGGCGTGCGCCGTCGCACCGACCGATCCGCCGCGGGGCTGCACCTGCGAGCCGTGCAAGGTCTCCCGCGAGACCGCGCGAGCAGTCTCCGAGCGCATGCGCGCCGGCGCGCACGTCGACGTCGCGACAGAGGAGACCGCGAACGAGTGGTTTGCGCGCTACATGAAGCACTCGAAGGAGAGCGGGCAGACGGACACGTCGAAGAAGAGGACTCGCTGGAACAAGTGGATCGCGCCGCGCATCGGGACGAAGCCGATGGTGCTCGTCACACGCGACGACGTGGAAGACATCCGCGATGACCTCGACCGCGCGATCCTCGCCTGGCAGCGCGCCGGGAAGAGCGGCGGCAAGAAGGGACGCGAGGTCGCGGGGAAGACGACCATGAACATCTGGTCGTGCCTCACGTCGTCGTTCAAGGCGGCGACGAACAGCAAGCGGCGCGACCTCCGCGTGCTTCACGGTAGGTCCAACCCGTGCGTCGGTGTCGAGCCGCCGGGGGATCGCGACTCGCGCCAGGGTCGCCGGAAGACGTTTCTCTACCCGCGCGAGGCCGCGGCGCTGCTCTCGTGCGCCGACGTGCCGCTCGAGTGGCGCGAGGTCTACGCGATCGCGCTGTACCTCTACCTCCGTCCCGGGGAGCTCCGCGTGCTGACGTGCGGGGATGTCGATCCTGACTTCGCGTTCGTGAGCATCACGAAAGCCTGGGACTACGAGGACGGCGAAGTGAAGCCGCCGAAGACGCGCAACGGTGTTCGGCGTGTGCCGATCCCAGCGACGCTCGCGCCCCTTCTCCGCCGGATGGTCGACGGACGCGCGCCCTCGGAGCTCGTCGTGCCGCGCCTCTCTGCGTTCGGCGAAGACCACCTTGCGGAGCAATGGCGGAAGCACCTGACGGCGGCTGGCGTCACACGCTCGGAGCTGCACGCGTCGACGCGCACGCACGTGCAAAGCAACTTCCGTTCGTGCCGAGACAGTGGCCTCACGTGGCTCGCGCTCTCGGGCGTCGACGTGACCAAGATCATGCGGCGCGCGGGCCACGATCACATCCAGACGACGATGGGCTACGTGAAGCTGGCGGAGGATCTTGCCGGCGACCTTGGCGAGCCGTTCGCGCCGCTCCCCGAGGGGCCCGAGGGTTCTGCAACCGTTTTGGTTTTCTGGCCGAAAGATCCTCAGAAAACCCGGGAAAAACAGTGCCGGAGGAGGGAGTCGAACCCCCGACCTAGCGCGTATGAAACGCCCGCTCTAACCAACTGAGCTACTCCGGCGGTCGGGAAATATGTGCGAGGGGTGAGCGATCTAGACCGGCGCGCATCGGTTGGCAAGGCCGCCTTTCCGATGTGGCCTGGTAGGCTTGGCCGATGAACGTGCGCGGTCGGGTCGTGGTGGTGACGCTCTCCTGCTTGCTCGTGGCGGCGGCGCTCGAGAGCGGTTGCGGCAGCAGCGTGGGCAGCAACTTCGACGACGGGGGCGGCGACGACGCGGGGGACGGCTCGACCGGCGCCAGCTCCACCAGCGGGTTCACGCCCGGCTCCTCCGGCGACGGCGGGTCGAGCGGGAGCTCCGGCGGCGAGTGCGACGTCGCCGGGCGCGCTTGCGGCGATGCCGGAGAAGGCGTGTGCGCCGGCGGGCTGTGCTGCGCGGCCGCCCTCGCTTGCGGCGCGACGTGCTGCGCCGATGGGACCGTGTGCTCGTTCCAGACGTGCGTCACGCCCGGCGCGACGTGCTTCGACTCGAGCGACTGCGCCGCGAACGAGTACTGCGAGCTGTCGCTCGGTACGTCGAGCGACGCCGGCGTCAACGACGCCTCGTGCGTCGGGGCGTCGGACCGGAGCGGGAAGTGTCTGCCGCGGCCGCCCGAGTGCGTCGGGGACGCGGGGGCGACGGCGGACGGGACCATCACGTGCCTCCAGAAATGTGAGGTGCGGCCCGCGACGCCGACGTTCGCGCCCGCCCTCAAGGCGGCTTGGGGCGGCGAGACGGTGAGCCCGTTCTCGACCGACGTCATGATGGCGCCGATCGTCATTCAGCTCGATGATGACGATTGCGACGGAAAAGTGACTGAGCGCGATATTCCGGAAATTGTCTTTTCGACGTTCTCGAACGGGGCGTATCGCGTCGACGGGCGGCTCCACGCGATCTCGCTCCGGAACGGGAGCTTCGTCGAGAAGTGGACCGTGCCGAACGCGACCAACGGCACGGTCGTGTACCCGACGAAGCAGATCGCGGCCGGCAACTTCGACGGGCTGCCCGGCAACGAGGTCGTCGCGTGCGGCGTCGACGGGAAGGTCCACGCGTTCCGCGGCACGGACGGATCGCTGCTGTGGTCGACCACGACGGAGACGATCTGCTTCATGCCGGCGATCGCGGACCTCGACGGCGACGGCAAGCCCGAGGTCATCGTCGAGGGCGGCATCCTCGACGGCGCCGACGGCACACTGAAGCACGGCTTCGAGGTGCCGCTCGACGGGCCGTTCGTCGTGAGCGACATCGACTCCGACGGCAGGCTCGACGTCGTGACGTACGCGCGCGCCTACAGCGCGACCGGCGTCCTGATCGTCGACACTGGGATGACGACCACCCCGCGCAACCCCGACACCGGCGATTGGAAGGGACCGTGGTCCGCGGTCGCCGACTTCGACGGCGACGGCAAGCCCGAGGTCGTCGCCGTCGACAACGAGACCCATACCGTCCACATGTGGCGCTACGACCCGAACGTCACCGACGGCGGGCCGTTCGGGAGGTTCACGATCGTCCGCCAGCCCGTCGACATGAACGCCCTGTTCGACGCGAGCAACCAGTGTCCGGACGGGACGTGGGGCGCGACCCACGGCGGCGGGCCGCCGACGATCGGCGACTTCGATCGCGACGGGGTGCCGGACGTCGCGCTCGCGGGCGGCATCGGGTACGTCGTCTTCGACGGAAGGAAGCTGCGCGACGAGACCTTCACCGGCGCGCAGACGATCCTCTGGTCGAAGGTCACGACCGACTGCTCGTCGGCCTCGACCGGCAGCACCCTGTTCGACTTCGACGGCGACGGGAAGGCGGAGGTCGTCTACTCCGACGAGCTGCGCCTCCGCATCTACGAGGGCGCGACCGGCAACGAGCTCGCGTCGATCTGCAACACGACCGCGACGCTGATCGAGTTCCCGATCGTCGCCGACGTCGACAACGACGGACAGGCCGACATCGTCGTCGTGTCGAACGCGTACAACAAGACCTGCGACGAGACGACCGACGGCGGCGCGCCGAGCCTCACCCGTCAGGCCGGCGTCCGCGTCTTCGGGCCCTCGACTGGCGCGTGGGTCCGCACGCGGCGGGTCTGGAACGAGCACGCGTACCACGTCACGAACGTGAACGAGGACGGCACCATCGCCGCCGACGAGCCGAAGAACTGGACCCAGAACGGCCTCAACAACTTCCGCCAGAACAAGCAGCCCGGCAGCGAGTTCGCTGCCCCGAACCTCGTCGCCACGATCTCGCCGGTCTGCGAGGGCGACACGACCGTCACCGTCGTCGTGCGAAACGTCGGCGAGGCGGCGGTCCCGGCCGGCGTCGTCATCGGCGTCTACGCCGGCACGACGAAGCTCGGGTCCCTGACGACGACACGTCCGCTCTACCCGGCCGAGGCCCAGCCGCTCGATCAGGCGGTCGCCGGCGCCGGCGTCGCGCCCGGCGCGACCGTCCGCGCGATCGTCGACGACGGCGCGCCGCCCCACCCGAGCTGGACCGAGTGCCGGACCGACGACAACACCGCCCAGACCACCGCGCGCGCCTGCTCCGGCGTCCCGAAGTAGCGGCCCTACGCGGCCTTCGCCGCGGCCGCCATCACCTTCGCGAGCTCCGTGAGCGGCGCGGCGATCGCGCTCTCGCGGCGCCACGCGAGCACGATCGTGCGGCCCTGCGCGCGCCCGGCGAGGGGACGGATCGCGAGCTGCCCGCGGCGGTTCTCGACGTCGACCGCGATGCTCGGGAGCAGCGTCACGCCGACGCCGGCGGAGACCATCTGGACCAGCGTCGCGAGGCTCGTCGCGCGGAGGTCGGTCTCCGTCGCGCCCGCGCGCTGGCAGAGCGCCAGCGCTTGCGTGCGGAGGCAGTGACCGTCGTCGAGGAGGAGCACCGGCTCGTCGTCGAGGTCCGCGAGCGCGATGCTCTTCTTCTTCGCGAGCGGATGCGCCTGCGGGACGGCCGCGACGAACGGATCCTCGCGCACGCGCGCGTACGCCACGTCGTCCATCCCGTCGACGAGCGCGAGGAGGCCCGCGTCGATCGTCCCGCTCCGCAGCGACGCGAGGAGGTCCTCCGTCTTCTCCTCCACCAGCGCGAGGCGCAGCTTCGGCCAGCGCTCCGCGATCGCGGGCGTGACCCACGGCAAGAGGTACGGCGCGATGGTGGGGATGACCGCGAGCCGGAGCGTGCCCGCGAACGGGTCCTGCGTCGCGGTCGCGGCTGCGAGGAGGTCCTCGAGGTCGAGGAGCACGCGGCGCGCCTGGGCCACGACCGCCTCGCCCGCCTTCGTGACGAGCACGCGCTGCCGGTTGCGCTCGAAGACCTGGACGCCGAGGACGTCCTCGAGCTTCTGGATCTGCGAGCTCAGCGTCGGCTGCGACACGCCGCAGCGCTCCGCGGCCTTGTGGAAGCCGAGCGTGTCGGCGACGGCGACCACGTATTGCAGCTGGCGGATCGAGACGTCGTGCGCCGCGGCGGTCCTCATGATAGTCAGGTTCTATCACGAGCATTGATTCTTCGTCTTTGGCGAATCAGTCGTCGGGACGTAGGTTGGAGGAGCGATGAACGACACGAAGACCGTCGACGTAGCGATCCTCGGGGCCGGCACCGCCGGCATGGCAGCGTACCGCGCCGTGCGGCGGGAAGGCCGCACCGCCCTCCTCATCGAAGCCGGAGCGTACGGCACCACCTGCGCGCGAGTCGGCTGCATGCCGAGCAAGCTCCTCATCGCCGCGGCCGACGCGGCGCACCGCGCACGTCACGCCGCGCCGTTCGGGGTCCGCACCACGGTCGCGGTCGACGGCAAGGAGGTCATGGCGCGCGTCCGCGGCGAGCGCGATCGCTTCGTCGGGTTCGTCCTCGAGTCGATCGAGAGCTTCCCGGCCGAGGATCGCCTCCTCGGTCAGGCGCGCCTCGTCGGCCCGCACACGCTCGAGCTCACCGGCGCGCACGGCGTCGTGCGCGTGAACGCGAAGGCGATCGTGGTCGCGACGGGGTCTTCGCCGTGGCTGCCGCCCGTGTTCGACGCGGTGAAGGACCGGATCGTCGTCAACGATCACGTCTTCGACTGGACCGATCTCCCGCCGTCGGCGGTCGTGTTCGGCGCGGGCGTCATCGGGCTCGAGCTCGGCCAGGCGCTCACGCGGCTCGGGGTGAAGGTGAAGGTCCTCGGCCGCAGCGGCACGATCGGGCCGCTCAAGGATCCGGTCGTGAAGGAGGCGGCGGCGAAGGCGCTCCACGCCGAGCTCGACGCGGACTTCGACGCGGAGGTCCGATCCATCGCGCCGCTCGGCGAGGGCACCGGCGTCGCGGTCACGTTCGTGGACAAGGACGGCAACGAGCGCACGGACACGTTCTCGGTCGCGCTCGTGGCCGCGGGGCGGCGGCCCAACGTCGTCGGCCTCGGCCTCGAGCACGCGGGCGTGGCGGTCGACGTGAAGGTCGATCGGCGCACGCTCCGGTGGGGGAGCTCGAACGTGTTCCGCGCCGGCGACGTGAACGACGACATGCCGCTCCTCCACGAGGCGGCGGACGAAGGCGCGATCGCCGGCACGAACGCGGCGCGCCTCGCGGCGGGGCTCGCGCCGCTGCCGGGCCATCGCCGGACGCCGCTCGGCATCGTCTTCAGCGATCCGAACATCGCCGTCGTCGGCGGCGGCTATCCCGCCGCGGAGGCGCAAGGCGCGTTCGTCGCGGGCGCGATCGACTTCGGCGACCAGGGGCGCAGCCGCGTGATGCGCGAGAACCACGGCGCGGCGCGCCTCTACGCGAACCCCGAGACGCGGCGGTTCCTCGGCGCCGAGCTCGCGGGCCCGCGCGTCGAGCACATGGCCCACCTCCTCGCGTGGGCCCATCAAGCGCGGCTCACCGTCGACGACATGCTCGCGATGCCGTTTTACCACCCTGTCGTCGAGGAGGGCCTTCGCACGGCGCTCCGCGACCTCGCCAGCAAGCTACCCAAGAAAGAAGAGAAGGAATCATGAGCAAGGAACCGCGTTTCACGAATCAGATGGAAGGCAAGCGTGTCCCGGAGGTGACGTTCCGCACGCGCGAGGGCGCGAGCTGGAAGAACGTGTCGACGAAGGACGTCTTCGCCGGCAAGAAGGTCGTCGTCTTCGCGCTGCCGGGCGCGTTCACGCCGACGTGCTCCTCCGCGCACGTCCCGCGCTACAACGAGCTCTACCCCGCGTTCAAGGCGCGCGGCGTCGACTCGATCGTGTGCCTCTCGGTGAACGACGCGTTCGTCATGGAGGAGTGGGGCCGCGCGCAGAACGCCGCGAACGTCACCTTCCTCCCCGACGGCAACGGCGAGTTCACGAAGGGGATGGGCATGCTCACGAACAAGAGCGACCTCGGCTTCGGCGATCGTTCGTGGCGCTATTCGATGCTCGTCGAGGACGGGGTCGTCAAGAAGATGTTCGTCGAGCCGGACGTCGAGGGCGATCCATTCACCAACTCGGACGCCGAGACGATGCTGAAGCACCTCGATCCCGAGGCGAAGGTCCCGAACGACGTGCTCCTGTTCGGCCGCGCCGGCTGCAGCCACTGCGCGCGCGCGAAGAAGCTGCTCGAGGAGAAGGGCTGGGCCTACGACGAGGTCCGCGCGACGCCGCGGAACCTCCGCGCGGTGAGCGGCCGCTCGTCGACCCCGCAGATCTTCGTCGACGGCAAGCACATCGGCGGCGCCGACGAGCTCGAGGCGTACTTCAAGGCTCAGTGAATCGAGAGCGCCGGCGGCGACGCACGAGGCCGAGCAGGAGCGAGAGCGCGAGTGCCGCGATCGAGCCCGAGCCGCGCGCGGGGCCCGTCGCGCGGCAGGCGCAGCCGCCGCCGACGTCGAAGCTCGCGGCGGGCTCCGGCTCGGGCGCCTCGCAGACGAGCGGCGTCGCCGCGCGCTCGGGCGTGCCCTGCGCGAGCTTCGTCTTCGTGTTGCCGGTGTTCGCGTTGTCGTGGCGGAACGACTCCCACAGCACCTTGCCGTTCGCGGTGCCGCGCGTCGTCCAGGCGAAGAGCCAGCCCTCGCGCGTGCCGGCGACGATCTCGAGCCGCTTCTCGCGATCGCCGTCGATGTCGCCGACCGCGGGCGTCCCCGCGATCCATCCGCTCGTGAGCTTCGGGAACCCCGCCGCCTCGCGGCCGCACGCGTCGGCGGCGTGGAGGAAGCCGCCGCTCGTGCCGGTGATGACCTCCGGGATCTCGTCGCCGCTCACGTCCGCGATCGCGTGATCGCCGTTCGACGCGAAGTCCTCGGTCGCGATCTTACCGATCGCCGCGCCGGTCGCGCCGCTGAACACGGTCGCGCCGTGGTCGCCGGCCGCGCGCGGGGTGGGGCTCGAGCCGGTGAAGACGTCGCCCAAAGTGGGCAATCCGCCTGAAACAACTATATCGAGATAACCGTCCTGATCGAGGTCTCCGACCGCGGGGCTCCCGAAGAAGGCGGCGAACCCCCCGCCGGGGCCGCCGCGCGCGGGGAAGTAGAGCGGGGCGATGCCGTTGCCGCCGAGGATGACGTCGGGCTCGCCGTCGTTCTCGAAGTCGGTCGCCACCGGGGAGGTGAGGCGCGGGCTCGGGATCGCGATCGGCCACGACGGCAGCGTGCGCCCGGTCGCGTCGAGGGCGAACGCGGCGCCGTCGCCGCTCGCGACGAGGATCTCGGGGAGCCCGTCGCCGGTGAGGTCGACCGCGGCCGGCGACGCGGCGACGCGGCGCGCGCCCAGCTCGACCGGGAAGCCGGCGCGGACGCCGCCGCCGGCGTCGAAGGCGTAGACGCGTCCGTCGAAGGTGCCGACGACGATCTCCGGGCGACCGTCGCCGTCGAGATCGGCGAGGACCGGCGCGCTGTTCGTCCCGCGCGACCAGCGACGCTGCGTGTCGGCGCAGCGGATCGGCGGCCCGACCTGCGGCGCGAGCGAGCACGACGGGACGAGCGGGAGCCGCCGCGGCCAGCCGGGCGCGTCCTGACCGCGCGCGTTGACGACGTAGACGGTGCCGCTCCACGTCACGAAGACGATCTCCTGCTTGCCGTCGCCGTCGAGGTCCGCGATCGCGGGCGCCTGCACGATCGCCTCGCGCGCGAGCGCGGGGTCGACGCCGCCCTGCGCGCCGGCGACGTAGGCGGGGGCCGCGGCGTAGCTCGGGACCGTGACCTCGCTCGTGAGGTCCTTGTTGAGGCCATCCATCGGGCGCGTCAGGTACGGGAAGCCGGCGGTCTCGACCGGCTTGCCGTCCTTCAGCGCGAAGACGTGGAGCTTGCCCGCGCTGTCGGCGACGACGATGTCGCGGACGCCGTCGCCGTCGATGTCGGCGAGCTTGGGGCTGCCTTCGATCGACGCGCCGAGGGCGATCGGGAACCCGGGCAAGAGGTCCTCGTCGAGCCCGTTCTTCTGGTTCGTCACCGAGACGACGCGGCGCGCCTCGCCGGTCACGTCTTGCCCGTCGTAGTGCGCGATCGCGCGCACGCGGATCGTGATCGCGCGCTCGCGGTCGGCGCCGGTCTCGATCTGCGCGGGATCGAGCTGCGCGAGCGGCGTCGCCCCGCCGCTCACGGTCGTCGGCGGGATCCCGCGCAGCGGCACGACGATGTCGCGGAAGGTGGAGTCGGCGGGCTCGGTCCCCGGCGCCCACTGGACGAAGAGATCGTACGAGCGCGCGCGCGGAGCCGCGGCGCGCCCCTGGATCGAGATCGGGCCGAGGCTCAGGTTCGCGTAGACGGGCGCGAAGAACGCGGGCGACGTGACGTCGACCTCGGGCGGGATGCGTCGCGACGCGACCGCGTCGACCGCGCGCGCGGCGTTGGCGCGGCCGCGGCCGGTGCGCTCGTCGAAGCCGGCGGGGCCGAGCTCGTCGGCCTCGTTCAGCAGGATCTGTCGCGCCTCGTCGGCGGTGAGGGTGAGGCTCGCGCCGGCGGCGGCGGAGTAGAGGAGGCCCGCGACGCCGGCGACGCGGGCGGCGGCGTCGCGCGCGCAGCCGGTGGTGCTCGCGACGAGGCCGAGGTGACCGCCGAAGCTCGAGCAGCCGTCGGCGTTCGTGAACGCGGTCGTGGACGCGGGATCGTCGCCGTCGAAGCGGACGCCTCCGACCGCGAGGACGTGGTTCGCGGCGGCGGGCACGTCGTGGCGGCGCGAGTTCGTGTCGCCGATGCCGGTGACGACGAGGACGTTCTTGCCGTAGGCGTAGTCGAGCGCGGCGCGCGCGAACGCGGAGTGATCGACCGCGTTCACGCCGGCGGAGACGACGCGCGCGCCGTTGTCGCTCGCGTAGACGATCGCCTGCGCGAGGTCGTTGCCGGCCGCGGTCTCCGCGTCGGTGACGCGGAGCGGGACGTAGCGGCAGCCGGGGCAGACGCCGGGTTGTCCGCCGCCGTTGTTCGCGCGCGCCGCGGCGACGCGCGCGTGGGTCGTGCCCTGTCCGTTGCGCGCGTCGTCGTAGGGATCGTTGTCGTTCGCGAAGAAGTCCCAGCCGCAGATGTCGTCGGTGTACCCGTTCGCGTCGTCGTCCACGCCGTCGGAGAAGCGGAGGATGATGTCGCCGGGATCGAGGATGCAGTTCCGGTTCAGGTCGCCGGCGAGGCGGATGCTGCTCGGGCGGGTGGGGTCGTGGCGCGAGTAGCACTCGTCGGGGACGAGCGACTTCATGCGCGGATCTTCGGCGTAGTCGGCGACGGTGAAGACGCCGTCGCCGTTGCAGTCGTAGCCCGCGAGGCGGCCGCCGCCGCCGCACGCCGATCCGTCTCCGCGCTGCGGGCGCGCGTCGCCGGTCAGCTCGCCGGCGTTCAGCGCGGCCTGGTCGACGAGGTCTTGTTCGTCCCATTGCACGCCGGAGCTCGCGATCGCGATCGCGATCTCGGGGCGACCGAGCGTCGTGTTCCACGCGCCTTCGACGTCCATGCCGGACGTGGGGGCGTAGCTCCAGTCGGCGGTGTAGTCGCTCGGGAGCGCGGCGTCGGCGCGGAGGGCGACGGTCGCGATGCCGGCGAGGCACGCGAGCGACAGCGCGGCGGGGAAACGCACGTGGCGTCAGTATTCGCCGAACAGGTCCTGGATGCGTGACTCGAGCGCGGTCGCGATCTTGTAGAGCGACGAGATCGACGCGCTCGACTCGGCGCGCTCGATCTGGGAGAGGAGCGACACGCTGAGGTTCGTGCGGCGGGACATCTGCTTCAGCGTGAGGTCCTTCTCCTTGCGGAGGTTCCGGATCGTGTCGCCGATGACCTTGTGGAGCTTCTCCTCCGGCGTGCGGGCGAGGCCCTTCTTCCGCATGACGCGGTCGAGGACCTCGCGGAACTCGTCCACGTTGAACGGTTTTTTGATGTAGTCGACGGCGTCGAGCTTCATCGACGCTACCGCGGTCTCGAGGTTCGGGTAGCCGGTGAAGATGACGACGGCGACGTCGCTGTCGATCTTGCGGATCTTCTTGAGCGCCTCGATGCCGTCCATCTTCGGCATCATGAGGTCGAGGATGATGAGGTGATAGCCGCCGTTCTTGACCTCGTCCTCGATCGTCGTCGGATCGCTCATCGTCTTGACGGCGTACCCGTCACGCTCGAGCAGCGTCTGCATGTACTCGCAGATCGCTCGATCGTCGTCGCAGATGAGGATCTTGACGGCGGGCATCTGGAGCTCAGGAGTAGAGGGCTGGGCTGTCATCGTCGTTACAGTGTAGCTTGACAGAGATCCGCTGACAGCGAAACGGCGATCGGAGGAGAAGAGGTGCGATTGACGAATCGCGTTGACGGGGTAGCCGTGCCGCCGTATCTACCCGGGCCTCTCTTCGACACGTGCTCACGCACATGTCGAGGGATGTTCGGGGCGTAGCGCAGCCTGGTAGCGCACCTGGTTCGGGACCAGGGAGTCGGAGGTTCAAATCCTCTCGCCCCGACAACTCTAACGGTCGTAGGACCTGACCTCTACGAGGGGCCGCCGATGCTCGAGGGCGAGGAGATGGTCGGCTTCGAGGAGGCGCAGAGCTCGATCGAGCAGCTGACCGCGGTGCTCCCGGGCGCGGGGACGGTGGGCACGGCGCGATCGCTCGCGCGCTTCTACGAGTGGCTCCTCGCGGGCGCGCCGGCGACGGACGGCCGCGCGCTCGTGCGAGCGGAGACGCTCGCGAGGTACGTGACGCCGCAGACGCGCGGCACCGACAAGACGGTGCGCTTCCCGATGGTGCTGGGCCGCGGCTTCGCGCTCGGCTGGCTCTGGCCGCACCCCTACGACCGGTGGCGCACCGCCGCCTGCTACGGCCACGCGGGCAACTTCAGCACGCTCGCGTGGGCCGACCCCACCACCGGCTGCGTGATCGCCGTCGTCACGAACGGCAACCGCGCCCCGACGAAGCTCGTGTCGCGCGGCGCCCCGATCGGCAGCGGCCTCCGCGGAGCGTGCGTCGACTGAACGCTCCTCCGTCGGCGCGCGCTCGTGACGCGTGGCGTCTCCATCGGTAGAGCGTCCGCGGAGTGTGCGTCCCAGCGCTCCCGCCCGCACGCCGCCGCGACGGCGTCGGAGCGCTGAGCCGGCGGGTGCGATGTGCCCCTCTCGGCCGGCATCACGATCGAGTCTCTCTTCCGAGTGCTTCGTCCGTCGCGAGCTCGAGCTCCGCCATCTCGGAGTCCGTCAGGTTGCGGAGACGCGACTCGAGCATTCGCCTCGGGACCGCGCGCATCTGGAACGCGAGGGCGATCGAGTCATGTGGCAGCCCGTCGGGCGTGGCCTCGATGACAGCGGTTCCGGCGAGCTGAGCGCGGCTCATGTTGGTCGTGAGCGGCACGATGACTGCCCAGGTCGGCCCACCAAATCTCGCCGCGTCTCACCGACGGTCCTCGGCCGCCAAAGCGTCTGCCCATTCGGCGACCCCGGCCTCGGCCAACGCCCGGTCCTCGTCGGCGGCGGTCGCGAGTCGGGTGAGGTCCCAGCGCGCCGGGTTCGATCGTCGCAGCACCAGCAGGCGCACCCGCTCGCCAGCCTGAAGGCCGGTGGGCCCCTCGGGCTTGAGCACCCCGTCCTCGAACCGTGCATCGAGCGTCCGCATGATTTTCAGGATACCGCGGTGGGCGCCCACCGACGAGCTGATCCAAGGCGGCCGTCCGCTTCAGCGCGAACGCGTCGAGCAAAGCGCCTTTGCTCGTTCCGCGAGCGGGCGGAGGCGCGTGCGGACGTGCGTGACGACGGTCTCGAAGTCCGGCGGCGAGATCGGGCCGCGCCAGCGATCCTGGAAGGTGAGCCACTTGCGGCGGCTGCCGCGGGAGCGGCCCCACTCGTTCGTGTAGAGGAGGCGATCGAGGAGCGCGAGGTCGTAGTTGCGGCTCGTGAAGGCGAGCGCGATCGCGCGGGTGAGCGTGTCGTCGTCGAGGGGGCAGTGGCGGTCGAGCAGGAGCAGGTCGTAGAGGTCCTTCGGCTTCCACTTGCCGTGGCCCAGCTCGACGAGGCCGTGCACCTTCCAGCCGAACATCTGCTCCGGACGCACGGCGACGACGTCGGCGCCCGCGACACGGATGCGCGTCGCCGGCATCGCGAGAGGGTCGCCGCTGCCGACGTCGATCTGGAGATCGCCGAGCTTCGTGCGATGGCCCGGCCACGGCGTCTCCGCCCAGATGACCTCGTGCACCGGCGGCGGCAGCGCCTCGTCGTCGGGCTCGGCCAGCACCTCGTCGACGATCGCGCGCGCGTCGGCGGGCGTGCCCTCCGGCACGAGCACGTGATCGACGTCCGCCGCGGGGCGCTCCGGCACCCACTGCGCGGTGAGGAGCGACCCGCGGAGGACGAGCCGATCGGCGTGCGGCGAGCGCGCGACACGCCGCAGCCACGCGGCGGCGAGCGGCGGCGTGACGGTGACTGTGACGGTGGCGGTCACGATGCGTCGATCCATCCGCGGTCGAGCGCGGGGTTGGTGTCGAGCACGGTGTACTCGCGCACGCGGCCGCGCGTCGCGACACCACACGCCGCGATCGCCGCGAGCAACGCCGCGAAGCGCGCGTCCGCCTCGGCGCGCGCGAGGCCGAACGGACGCAGCGTCAGGAAGCGCTCGGTACCCTTCGCGCCGGCGCCGCGCGCGAGCGGGGGCGTGTTGGCGACGTTGGCCGAGAGCGAGCCGCCGTGCGCGTGGACGACGTCGATGACGGGATCGTTCGGCGACGGCAGCACGAGCTTCGCGTGGTACTCGAAGTACGACGTGGGCGACGGCGTCACCGCGACGTCGTCGAGTCGGCCGTGTTGCTCGATCTTCGTGCGCACGACCTCGAAGCCACGCTCCGACAGCGACGTCGCGAGCGTGGTCGCGCGCGACTGCACGTCGGCGAGGGCGGCGCGGACGAAGGAGCCGGTCATGGGCTGAAGCCGAGCATCGCCGGAAGGCAGCTCGATCGCGATGCATTTCACGTTCAGGTCGGCGCACGTTTTCCGGAAGAGCGAGAGGTTGGATTGGGCAGAGACGGTGACGTGGATCTCGAACAGAGGTAGTGGCGGTTTCATGGTGGCGGTCTCCAGTGGTAGAGCGCGGGTGCGCCCGAGTTCTCGGGGAGGAGTGAGCCGTCGACCTTCGAGGGACGGACCCACTTCGCGACGTGGAGGACGTCGAAGCGAAGCTCGACGCGGTAGACGAGGCCCTCCGGCGGATCGATCGCGCCGTGGAGGCCGCGACCGAGCTTGGCGACCGCGTCCGCGATCGCGATCGGCGCGCCGCGATGCACGACGCGCGGCATCTCGAGGCCGGCGCCGGCGAGGCGCGCGGTGAGCACGTCGACGGGGACGCGCTTGCGATCGACGAAGAGGTCGAACGGCACGAACGGCTCGTGATCGAGCGCGTAGCGCGTGCCGTGGACGAGCGCGAGCCACTCGCCGGCGAGGACCTCGCCCTCGCGGACAAGCGGCTCGAAGCGCGCGCGCTCGGAGGCGACCCACGCCGCGAACCAGCGACGCGCCTCGTTCCCCGACTCCGCGCACGGACGTCCCTCGCGCCCGAGCGCGACGAGCTCGCCGTCGCGCCGCGCGACCGCGACGCACGAGCCGTCCAGCTTCTCCTGGACGATGACCTCCGCGCCGGCGACGGCCCCGCCCGGATCCACGCACCTCCGCGCGACGCCGGGCGGGACCGTGCGGTCCTCCGCGCAGCGCGAGCCGGGCAGGTGCGGGATGGATGGGTAGACGGGAGCGACCACGGGAAGCCAGAGATGTGCGCACGCCCGGGCGGCGTGGCAAGCACTAGAGACGCTTACTGCCGGCGAACGAGAGCCCTCTCGGGGGGCGGAGCCCCGCTCGAACATGCTAGAGGTTCTGGATACGGAGGCTCCGCTGCGCGCGGGACTCGGCGCCGCGGGCGTCCGTCGCCGTCGCGACGACGGTGTAGGCGCCGTCAGCGGCGGTGGTCGAGTCGAAGCGGACCTCCCAAGGCGGCTCCTCGACGACGGCGCTCGCCCCGCCGGGCAGCGTGAAGGTGACCTTCGCGATGTGGCCGTCCGGATCGGAGGCGTCGACCGCGAACGTGATCGCGCCGCGCGCGGTGCCCACCGGCGTCGGCGGCGTGAACGTGACGACGGGCGGGACGTTGAAGCTCGGATCGAGGAGCTCGGCGAGCGGCGTGTCGACGACGTGCGTCGCGTAGTTCCAGGGCTGCACCCCGCCGTTGTGGATGCCGACGATCGCGAGCGTCTCGTCGTCGAGGAGCGCGCTGCCGCTGCTCCCGCGCTCGCTGTCGCACTGGTGCGTGAACATGCCCGCGCCCCACGTCCCGTCCGAGCCGATCGCGAGCAGGTTCGAAGACGGCTCGACCGTGCACGTCCGCGACCACTCGAGCCCGCGGTTCAGCGGATGCCCGAACATCGTGATGCGCCGGCCGTCCGCGGCGCGGCCGGCGAGGTCGACCGCCACCTTCACCGGAGGAACGGGATCGACGACGAAGACGGCATAGTCGCGACTTACGCTGTATTCTGCGGCGAGCACGATCCGGCACGCCGACCGCAGGTACGCGGGCTCGTCGCGTCGATAGCCCCAGTCCACGGTGTAGCCCGCGCACGGAAGGTCGTTCGCGCGCGTCCGCGGCGCGTTGAAGCAGTGCCCCGCCGCGATCGCGATCCCGTTCCCGACGTGCGTGACGGTGCAGTAGCTGGAGAGCTTCCCGAACGCGTCGAGGAGCGGGCGGTACCGCTCGGGCACGGTGGCGCCGCCTTGCATGACGCGCACGAAGTCGCGGTCTCCGACGACGACGCCGGACTCGCTCGCGGCGGCGGCGGCGTCGTCGTCGTCGGCCGGTGCGGAGCACGCGAGGATGAGCGGGAGGAGGAGCGCGAGGCGCCTCATCGTTTCACCTTGCGGAAGTGGATCGACTCCGCCGTCGTCTGCGCGGGCGTCCCGTCCTCCGCGAGCTCGGACACGAGGACGAGCCCGTTCCAGCCGTTGATCAGCGCCGGCGCCGCGACGCGCGCGCGATCGCCGTAGGCCGCCTCTCCGAACGCCTCCACGAACGCGCGCACGCCGGCCGACGCGCTGCCGTAGTGCTCCTCGAGCGCGCGCCGCGTGATGACCGTGATCCCCAGGTGAGGCCCGTGCGCGTAGAAGTCGAACGGGCCGCGGACGTGGCTCGACGGATCGCCCGGGACGCGGAACGCGAGGAGCGTCCCGTCGCGATGGCTCAGGCTCAGCACGGCAGGTCGTTTCAGCGTCACGCTCGGATCGGCGACCTGCCCCCACTGCTCGATGCGGGGGCGGAGACCGGAGGCCGTCTCGCCGACGAGCGCGATCGCCTGCACCGTCGCGGCGCTCTCGACGGTCGCGTCATCTTCGCCATCTTTACCTTCTTCGCCGGCGGGAGCCGCGCACGCGCTGCAGAGGAGCGCCGCGATCGCCGCGGCGCGCGAGGTCCGACCCATGGCGCTCGAGGTAGCACCGGGCCGCGGCGCGCCCACGTCATCGCGCCGTCTCAATGCGTGCATTCCGCACGGATCGCGCGTGCCCCTCGTTGCGCAGCGCCCGCGCGGTCCGTTGCGCATCGTTGCGCGATTCGCGCCAGTCGCGCGCGAGACGCTCTCGTGCGCTTGCGCGATCGCGTGGAGAGGGGAGAGTGCGCGCGAATGCGGACGGTGCTCGCGGGCTTCATCATCGTCGTCGTCGCCGGCTGCATCGCGCCGCCGGAGGAGCCCGATCGCGCCGCGGCGGAGATCGTCGGCGGCGCCGCGACCCTACGGTATCCGTTCGTCGTCGGCGTCGGCGGGCGCAACGGGGCGTATTGCTCCGGCACCGTCGTCGCGCGGCGCGCCGTGCTCACGGCCGGTCACTGCGTGTCGCGCGGCATCCGCAAGGTGTACCTCGGACCGACGCTCGACGACCGCGCGCCGGAGATCGCGGTCGTGAAGGTGACGCGCCATCCGCGTTACGCCGAGGTGCGCCTCGCGTCGGGCGCGATCGGCGGCGCGACGAACGACCTCGCCGTCCTCGAGCTCGCGGCGGACGCGCCGGTGCAGCCGGCGCCGCTCTTTCGCGGCACCCTCGAGAACTCCGCGCGCTTCGTCGGCCCGGAGCTCGTCTTCGTCGGCTACGGCGCGATCGACGGCAGCGGCCTCGGCTTCGGCACGAGGCGCGAGGCGTCGTTCCCGATCGCGAAGGTCGGCCCCGCGGCGGTCGGCGGCACGCCCGGCACGATCGACGCGTCGATGATCTACTACGCGGTGCCCGGCAAGAGCGCGTGCCGCGGCGACTCGGGCGGTCCCGCTTTCTTCGTCGAGGGCGGCGTGCTCTCGATCGCGGCGGTGACGTCGTTCGGCGGGCCGCGCTGCGAGTCCGACGGCGTGCACGCGCGCGCGGACGCGCCGCAGATCGCCGCGTTCCTTCAGGCAGAGCTCGATCGCATCGAGGCGGCCGATCCGTGCCGCCCCGACGGCGTGTGCGGTCCGGAGTGCGGGGTCCGTGACCCCGACTGCCTGGCGGATCACTGCGGCGCCGACGGCGTCTGCGCCGAAGCGTGCGTCGCCGATCCCGATTGCGAGAGCCCGCGCTGACCGACGGCCCTACGATGGCGGGATGGACCCTTCGATCATCCCGCTGTTCGGTCTCGGCGCCATCGCGCTCACCGTCGTCATGCGCAGCATCCGCCAGGTGAACCAGTGGGAGACGGCGCTGAAGTTCACGCTCGGAAAGCTGACGGGGCGCACCGAGCCCGGGCTCACGTTCGTCATCCCCGGGGTCCAGCAGCTGATGCGCGTCGACATGCGCGTCCGGAACCGGGACCTGCCGCAGCAGGCCGTCATCACCGCCGACAACGTCACCGCGTGGATCGACGCCGTCATCTACTTCAAGGTCGTCGACGCCGAGAAGGCGACCCTCAACGTGCAGGACTACGACCACGCGGTGCGCGACCGCGCGAAGGTCGTCCTCCGCGACGTCGTCGGAGAGACCACGCTCGACGAGCTGCTCCAGCACCGCGAGGAGGTCGCGGCCAAGGTGCGCCTCGCGGTCGAGCAGTTCGTCGCGCAGTGGGGTCTCCACGTCGAGCTCATCGCGCTCCAGGACATCCAGCTCCCGCCGCAGATGCAGGAGACGATCGCGAAGAAGGCGATCGCCGAGCGCGATCGGCAATACGTCGTCATCAAGAGCCAGGCCGACCTCGAGAGCGCGAAGAACTTCGCCGAGGCGGCGCGCATCCTCCATTCGTCGCCCGGCGCGATGGAGCTGCGCCGGCTCGAGGCGCTCCAGAACCTCTCCGGCGGGACGAGCAAGGTCATCTTCGACCTCGCCAAGCCGACCGGCTCCGCCGAGACGAACGCGGCGGCGATGGCGGCGGCGATGGGCGAGGCGGTCCGCGTCGCCGATCCGAAGACCGCCGCCGCGCTGCGAGCGCAGGCGGAGGCGGAGGCGGAGGAAGAAGAGGCGCACGCGGCGCCGCGCATGATGCGACGCGAGCGATGAAGGAAGAGGAGGGCGTCCGCTTCCTCGCGCTGGGACGGCTCCCCGCCTTCGCGCCTCCGCTCGCGCGGGAGGCGCTCGAGAACGGCGTCGTCGAGGTGGAGCGCGACGTGCTCGGCTGGAACGGGACGATGGGGATGGTCCACGGCCACCTCGTCGTGCTGTGGCTCGATCCCGACACGTGCGCGCGCGTGAACGCGGCGCCCTCGGTGGTGGACGCGCTGACGGCCGCCTTCGCCGCCGCGGTCGCGAGCGTCGCGGGTCAGGCCCTCGCCGAGCTCAAGGTCCTCTCGCGCGAGATGGTCGCGCGGCGATCGACGCCCTACCGTGGTCGACTATAGTCCCGCGCCATGCGGGTGACGGTGTTGGGTGCAGGATACATGGGTAGCGCGATGGCCGAGGTCCTCGCGATGCGCGGCCACGACGTTCGGCTGTGGGGCACGTGGCTCGACGACGCGATGATCGCGCCGCTCGAGGAGGGCGAGCCGCACCCGCGCCTCAAGAAGAAGCTCGACGCGCGCGTGAAGCCGCTCCGCTCCGACAAGCTCGCCGAGGCGCTCCAAGGCGCGGAGCTCGTCGTCCACGGCGTGAGCTCCGACGGCCTCGTCCCCGTCCTCACGAAGGCGGCGCCGCACCTCCCTGACGTCCCGATCCTCAGCGTCACGAAGGGTTTCCTCCCGAGCAAGGAGAGCGGGCGGATGGAGCGCGTCGACCTGATCGCGTCCGAGGTGGTGGGGCGGAAGCTCCGCTACGTCCACGCGGCGGGGCCGGCGAAGGCGGTCGAGATCGCGCGCTCGGTCCTCACGCTCATGTTCTTCGCCGCCGCTGACGTCGCCGACGCGCGCGCGGCGCGCGACGCGATCGGGGGCGATCACCTCCGCGTCACGGTGAGCGACGACATCGCCGGGGCGGAGATCTGCTCCGCGATGAAGAACGCGTACGCGACCGGGCTCGGGCTGTGGGACGGCATGGTCGGACCCGACTGCCACAACGCGCGCGCGGCGTGCTTTCAGCAAGGCGTCATCGAGATGGCGCGGCTCGTCGCGGCCGGCGGCGGAAGGCCGGAGACCGCGTTCGCGGCGCCGGGCGTCGGCGACCTCCACGTCACCGCCGCGGCGGGGCGCAACCGCGCCTTCGGCGAGCGCGTCGGCAAGGGCAAGCCCGCGAAGGAGGTGGCGGCGGAGATGCTCGCGAGCGGCGAGCTCACGGAGGGGTATCCCGCGATCGCGTCGGCCTGGAAGTGGGCGGCGGAGCGCGACGTGAAGGACCTCCCGCTCCTCGCGGCGCTCCACGCGATCGTCTGGGAAGGCGCCTCGGTACGGGAGACGCTCGCGAAGCTCGAGCTCTCGACCTGAGCTCTCGACCCGGGCGGTTCACTCGGCGCCGATGCCGACGTCGTCGAAGAGCAGCGCGCCGCCGGCGGAGGTTTGGCTCGTGCTCATCTGGCCGATGCGCAGCTCGGTCAGGTCGCTCTCGTGCGCGGCGGAGAGGGGCAGGACGAGCGGCGCCGCGCGCAGGCGCTGCTCTCCACGATCGGCTTCGTCGCCGGCGGCGCCGCGCTCGCCGGCGGCGCGCTCCTCGTCTTCTCCGCGCCGCGGAGCGCGCCGAAGACGACGATGGCGGTGGGACCCATGGGGCTATGGCTCGCGCGAGAGTGGTGACGCTCCCGGTGGAGAAGACGCGCCGCCGCCCCATGGTAACGACGTCGCAGCACGAGAGGACGCCGTGCGGGCCCATAAAAGAACGACGCACGTCGCGCGTCGTCGGCGGGCTCGCTACGCGAGGTGTCGCTGGAGGAACGCGACCGCGCGGTCCCACGCGATCTTCGCTTCGGCGGCGGCGTAGACCGCGGGGCGCGTGTCGTTCATGAAGGCGTGGTCGGCGTCGTAGACGTGGAGCTCGAACGGCGTCTTGGCGAGGGCCTCCACCTTCTGCTTCACCTCCTCCGCGCGGCCGACGGTGACCCACTCGTCCTTCTTCGCGACGTGCATCGAGATCGGCGCGGTGACCTTCGCGTAGTCGACCTTCTCCGCGGGCGGGATCCCGTAGAACGGCACCGCCGCGGCGATGGCGGGGACGTGGCACGCCGACGCGAGCGTGAGCGCGCCGCCGAGGCAGAAGCCCGTCACGCCGACCTTGCCGTTCGAGCGCGGGTGGTCCTTCAGGAACGCGACCGCGCCGGCGATCTCGTCGACCGCCTTCAGCGTGTCGAGGGCGCCCATCAGCTTCGCCGCCTCCGCGCCGTCCTTCGTCGTCTTGCCGTGGTAGAGGTCGGGCGCGACGACGAGGAAGCCCTCCTTCGCGAAGCGATCGACGAGGCTCTCGATGTGATCGTCGAGCCCCCACCACTCCTGGAGGACGACGAGCGCCGGCGCCTTGCCTTCGCCCGCCGGCTCCGCGAGGACGCCGGTGCCGTTCTTGAAGGAGATCCGGTTGGCCATGGGCGGCATGATACAAAGAGAGCCATGAAACGGTGGTTGCTTCTGCTCGCGTTGGGGGGGCTCGTGGCGTGTGAGAAGAAGGCGCCCGGCGATCCGAACAAGGTGTCGATCGACGTGAAGGCGAAGTCCGACGGCTTCGATCCGTCGAGCGTGCGCCTGAACAAGGGCGCTCAGGCCGTGCTCGTCTTCACGCGGACGACCGACGAGACGTGCGCGAAGTCGGTCATCTTCCCGGAGCTGAACATCAAGAAGGAGCTCCCGAAGGACAAGCCGGTCGAGATCGAGATCCCGACGACCGAGGCCCGCACGCTCACGTTCATGTGCGGGATGGAGATGTACAAGAGCTCCGTCGTCATCCAGTGATGCTCTCCGCGAGGACGCGGAGGAGATCGTCGAGGTCGGCGTCGTCGATGACGAGGGGCGGACAGACGTAGACCGTGTCGCCGAGCGGGCGGAGGTACGCGCCGCGCTCGAGCGCGCGCTCGTAGACGCGCCAGCCGGCTTCGCCGAGGTAGCCGCCGCTTCCGCTTCCGGCGAGATCGGCGGCGCCGATCATGCCTTGCGTGCGGACCCGCTCCACGCCGGGGAGCGCGGCGATGCGCTCGAAGGCGGCCGCGATCTTCGCCGCCTTCGGGCGCGTGCGCGCGACGACGTCCTCGTCGCGGTAGATCGCGAGCACCTCGCGCGCGAGCGCGGCGCCGATCGGGTTGCCGCAGAAGGTGTGGCCATAATAGAGCGCGCGCTCGCGGCCGCCGCCGCGGAAGGCGTCGTACACAGCGTCGGTCACGAGCGTCGCCGCCATCGGGACGACGCTCGCGAAGACCTTGCCGATGCAGAGGATGTCCGGCGTGACGCCGGCGTGCTCGCAGGCCCACATCGCGCCGGTGCGGCCGTAGCCGGTGAAGACCTCGTCGACGATGAGGAGCACGTCGTGCTCCTGCGTGAGGGCGCGGAGCTCGGTGAGGTAGCGCGGATCGTAGACGCGCATGCCGGCGGCGCCTTGGACGACGGGCTCCACCACCACGCCCGCGATCGTGTCGTGGTCGCGTTCGATGAGCTCGCTCATCGCCGCGAACGCGCGCGCGTAGGCGTCGGGGGCGGGGAAGGGCGCGTGCACGACGTCGAAGAGCACGTCCTGGTACGGGCGGCGGAAGACCTCGACGCCGCCGAGGCTCGTCGGGCCGAGCGTGTCGCCGTGGTACGCGCCGTCGAGGGCGACGAAGCGCGTCTTCTTCGCCGCCGCCGCGCCGCCGAGCTTCCAGCGCTGGAGCGCGATCTTGATCGCGACCTCGATCGAGCCGGAGCCGTTGTCTGTGTAAAATACACGATTCAGACCGGCGCCCGGCGCGACCGCGGCGAGCTCGGCGGCGAGGCGCGCGGAGGGCTCGTGCGTGATGCCGGCGAACGCGCAGTGGTCGAGCGTCGCCGCTTGCTCGCGGAGGACGCGGAGGAGGCGCGGGTGCGCGTGGCCGAGCGCGGCGACCCACCACGACGCGTTGCCGTCGAGGTAGCGCTTGCCGCCGGCGTCGTAGAGCGCGCTGCCCTCCGCGCGCGCGACGACGAGGGGGCTCGTGCGCTCCCAGACGTCGATCGCGGTGTACGGATGCCAGACGTGCGCGCGATCGAGGCGGACGACCTCGTCGCGCCCGGCGCTCATCGGCCCTTACTTCGCGCCGCCGCTGCCGCCCATCGGCGGGAGCTGCTGGTTCGTCATCGTCGGCGGCGGCATCGGCGCCGAGGTCGCGCCCTTCGGCGGCGCGCCGGCGTCGGGATCGTGGCCGCCGTGCGCGGCGATCGGGTCCGCCGGCGCGTCGTGGTCGATCTTGATCGAGCGCGTCGTCGAGTTCCACGGGCCTTCGATCGGCTTGTCGGAGCCGTCGACGAGCTCGGTCTTGATCTCGTAGGAGCCGTTCTGGAGGTTGTCGAGGTAGAAGGGCGGCCCCCACTTCGTGGCCTTCGCCTCGAGCGGCTTGTCGATGCCGGGGCCCGTGACCTTGACGTTCACGTGCTCCTTGCCCTCCGCGAGCGTGACGCCGGAGAGGTAGAAGTCGATGAGGACGTGGTTCGCGAGCTCGCCCTTGTACTCGCCCTTCGGGCGGCTGTAGACGAGCATCGGCTTCTTCGTGAAGTCGTCCTTCGCGTCGCCCTTCTTGCCGACCCAGAACGGCACGACCGCGAGCGCGCCCTTCGTCTTCACCGACTCGTGGTTCGCGCGGCTCGGGAACGCGACGAGGACGTGGCGGCCCTCCTTGATCTCCTCGCCGTTGGTGAGCTCCGAGAGCTTCACCGGCACCTTCGGGTCGAAGATCGCTTTGTAGGGCTTGTTGTCGAGGATGAGGTGGACGTGGCTCGAGCCGGTCGCGGTCGGCCAGTTCTTGACGTCGAGCTTCACCGAGTAGCCGGCCGCCTTGTCGTTCGGGACGACCGCTTCCTTTGCCGGCGCGGTGATCGCGACGGTGGGGAGGGCGCCGGTCGGGTCGGGGCTCGCGGCGCCGAGGGTGAGGGTGACCGGAGGCGGCGGGGCCTTCGGCGGCGCGGGCGCGGTGGAGGGCGGCTGCGCGACGGTCGACACGGTCGTCGCGCCGTCCGTCGCGGGGACGGGCGGCGGGGGCGGCGGCGGCGGGAGGTTGTCGGGGCCGCCGCACGCGATGATCACGCCGGCCCCGAGCAGAACGGGCATCACGACAGCAGCGAGGATGGACTTGGACCGGCGTTTCATGGGCGCGACTTTGGCACCTCTCGACGCCGTCAAGCAAGCGGCTTGACGCGTCCGGCGGAGCGTTCGAAGGTTCGTTCGCCGATGCCGCACCGCGATCGATACCTGTTCGTCTGCACGAACCGGCGCGCCGACGACAACCCGAAGGGCTCGTGCGCGCAGAAGGGGAGCGAGGAGCTCGCGAAGCGGCTCAAGGCCGCGCTCCTGCAGCGCGGCGCGTCCGCGCGCGTGCGGGCGTGCTCGAGCGGCTGCCTCGACCTCTGCGAGATCGGCGCGACTGTGCTGCAGGAGCCGGAGCACGTCGCGTACGGCAACGTGACCGCGGCGGACGTCGACGACATCGCGGAGGCGGCGGACAAGGGCCTCGTCCTCGAGCGGCTCGTGGTCCGCCCGCCGCCGAAGGGCTGAGCATGTTCGGCTTCGAGCTCGCGGAGTCGATGACGGGCAGCTGGCACAGCTTCGAGGATCCGCTCGTCGATCGCGTCGTCCGCATCCAGCTGCGCCTCGTCGTCGACGGGCTCCGCCGGTTCGCGCGCCGGCGCGCCATCCGGGTGGAGGGCACCATCCACGCCGGCGGGCTCGCGGAGAACGGCGGCGCGGGGCGCGCCGTGACGGGGGAGATCCGCTGGCACCTCCTCGACGAGAACCGCGTCCCGTACGCGCTCACGTTCGAGGGCGACGACGGCGACACGTACCACCTCCGCGGCCAGCGCGACTTCTTCGTCTACAACGCGATCGGCTCGCTCACGACGATGACGGCGAGCCTCTACGACGCGTCCGAGCGCGAGATCGGACGCGCGGTCGTCGACTTCGAGCCGAAGATGGAGCTCCCCGCGCTGCTGAGGTCGTTTCGTCCGAAGCTCTTCCTCCGCCGCGCGCGCTAGCCTGTGGGTATGGAACGTCTCGATCCGCAGACCACGTTGCTCCTCGTCGTGGACGTGCAGGAGAAGCTCGCCGCCGCGATGCCGCCCGACGCGCTCGAGCGCGTCGTGAAGAACACGACCATCCTCCTCGAGACCGCGAAGGTGCTCGGCATGAGCGTGCTCGCGAGCGAGCAGTACACGAAGGGCCTCGGCCCCACCGTCGCGCCGCTCCGCGAGCGGCTGCCGTCGCCGGCGCTCGAGAAGATGACCTTCGACGCCGCCTCCGACCTCGCGATCGCGCGCGCGCTGTCGGATCGCGCGCCGCGCGCGGTCGTCGTCGCGGGGATGGAGTCGCACGTCTGCGTCTTCCAGACCGCGCGCGAGCTCGTGCGGCGCGGCTACGTCACGCACGTCGTCGGCGACGCGGTCTGCTCGCGGCGCGAGGAGAACCGCGTGCTCGGCCTCTCGCTGTGCGATCGCGCCGGCGCGGTGGTGACCGGCACCGAGACGGTCGCGTTCGACCTCCTGCGCGTCGCAGGCACCGACGCGTTCAAGGCGATCTCGAAGTTGATCCGTTGAGCGTGAGCGCGCGTTACTCCTGCGCGTAGTCGCCCCAGAGGGCGCGGTCGGCGTCCGGGTGGCTCTCCCAGATGCCCCACCACCAGACGTCGGTGGAGCCGACGCCGTGATTCGCGACCGTCCAGTTGCCGTTCGTGTCCTTCTTCAGGAGGGCCTCGATGCGGAAGCCGTCGAAGAGGCCTTCCTTGTCCGCCTCCTCGTAGGCGGTGCCGCGCGTCGTCGGCGCGCCGCCGCCGCGGAGCTCGATGTAGCCCTGGAGCCACGCGTAGTCGCCCTTCACGCGGAGGACGCCGTTCTCGCGGCGGACGTTGAAGACGATGTCTTGGTTCGGGATCTCGCGCTTCACCGTCGCGCGGAGCGCGTTCATGATCTGCTGCCGCTCCGACGCGACGATCTCGTCGCCGTTCTCGAGCTGGTCGAGCCAGGGGAACAGCTTGCGCGGCGCCGCGGTGTAGCGGCTCTCGATCTCCCACCACCACACGTCGGTGGAGCCGATGCCGTGCTCGACCGTCTTCCAGGTGTTGCCCTCCTTCTTGAGGAGCGCCTCGACGCGGAAGCCGTCGAAGATGCCGAGCTTGTCGTCCTGCTCGTAGAGCGTGCCGCGCGTCGTCGGCTCGCCGCCGTTGCGGAGCTGGATCTGACCCTGGAGCCACGCCCAGCCGTTCTCGATCCGGATGACGCGGCCCTGGCCCTGCACGTTGAAGACGATGTCCTGGTTCGCGAGCGTCGGCTTCACCGTCGCGCGGAGCGTCTTCCTCGGTGGAGGGTGAGTAGGTGATTTGCCTACCTTTCACGAGTCGGGCCACAGGTTGGACGGCTAAATTTCGCGCAGTTAGCGCAAATTTACAGGATGATCCGTGGTCAACTTGGTTCCCACTGGACGAAATGTCTTGCTCATGACAAGATGGTTGGGTGATTGACGAATCGTCACAGGTTGATGCCAATGAGTCGAGAGCGCCGGCGGACGAGGGGACGACGGTGCTGGTGGTCGACGACGAGCGGTCGAACGTCGAGTCGCTGGAGAAGATCTTCCAGCGCGAGAGCATGCGCGTGCTCGTCGCTTACGACGCGAAGCACGCGCTCGAGCAGGTGCGCTCGCATCGCGTCCACGTCGTCCTCACCGACCTGATGATGCCGGGGACGACGGGGCTCGAGCTGCTCCGCGCGATCAAGCAGGTGCAGCCCGAGGTCGAGGTCGTGCTGATGACGGCCTACGGCTCGGTCGAGGTCGCGGTGAGCGCGATGCGCGAGGGCGCGTACGACTTCGTCGAGAAGCCGCTGAAGCGGATGACGATCGTGAAGAGCGTGCGCAAGGCGGCGGAGCGGGGGCGTCTCCTCGAGGAGAACCGCTCGCTCAAGGACGAGATCAAGATGCTGACGAAGCGCGAGATCATCGGCAGCTCCGTCGCGTGGCGGCGCGTGATCGAGGTCGCGACGCAGGCGGCGCCCAGCATCGCGACCGTGCTCGTGCTCGGCGAGAGCGGCACCGGCAAGGAGCTCCTCGCGCGCTACATCCACGAGCGGAGCGCGCGCGCGAAGAAGCCGTTCGTCGCCGTGAACTGCGCCGCGATCCCGGAGACGATCCTCGAGAGCGAGCTCTTCGGGCACGAGCGCGGCGCCTTCACCGGCGCGGTGACGAAGAAGGACGGCCGCTTCGCGAAGGCGACGGGCGGCACCCTGTTCCTCGACGAGATCGGCGAGCTCTCGCCGCAGGTCCAGGTGAAGCTCCTCCGCGTGCTGCAGGAGGGCGAATACGAGCCGCTCGGCGGCAACACGGTGAAGGCCGACGTCCGCATCGTCGCCGCGACGAACCGCGATCTCCTCGAGGAGGTGAAGGCGGGCCGCTTCCGCGAGGACCTCTACTACCGGCTCAACGTCATCGCCGTCACCGCGCCGCCGCTCCGCGCGCGGCGCGAGGACGTCCCGCTCCTCGTCGATCACTTCGTCGGGCTCTACGCGAAGAAGAACGGCAAGGCGCGCCTCTCCGTCGCGCGGCCCGCGCTCGAGCGGATGATGGACTACGCGTGGCCGGGCAACGTGCGTGAGCTCGAGAACGTGATCGAGCGCGCGGTCGTCCTCTCGCGCGGCGACACGTTGAGCGAGCAGGACCTGCCGGAGGCGATCGCGAAGGCGCAGGACTCGGCGCCGCGCGCGCTCGACTTCCCGGTCGGCACGCCGCTCGCGGAGATCGAGCTCCGCGCGATCCGCGAGACGCTCAAGCACACGAAGGGCGACAAGTCCCTCGCCGCCCAGCTCCTCGGCATCTCGACGCGCACGATCTACCGCAAGCTCGACGAGGGCGGCGGCGAGTCCCCGCCGAGCGGCCTCCCGCCGGGGTGACGCGGGCTCGTGCGTGCGGCTCAGATCAGAGGAGCGCGCGTGCGGCGGTCGTGAGGGCGTCGAGGGTTGTGCCGGTGGGGAAGCGGGCCTCGCCGCGTTCGGGGCGGCCGCCGCCGCGGGTGCCGCGCTCGGCGCACTGCGCCTTGATGAAGGCGCCCGCGTCGAAGGCGACGCCGCTGCCGCGTTGCACGACGATGGAGAGCTCGCCCGTCGCGGCGTCGGGGGCGGCCAGCAGCGTGAGGACGCGGGGGTCCGTCGTCAGCTCGTTGGCGAGCTTGCGTAGCGCGTTGACGTCGTCGCCGGGGCGCTCGAGCGGGAGCACGTGCGGGCCCGGGCCTTCCGGCAACGACGCGAGGACGCTCGTCGCGAGCAGCGTCGCGATCTCGCCGCGCGCGGCGTCGAGGCTCGCGCGCGCGTTCTTGAGATCGGCGCGGAGGCGCGTGACCGCGGCGGGGACGTCGGCGACGCCGCAGGTGAGGTCGGCGGCGAGGGCCGCGAGCGCCGCGTGCTTCGCGCGCGCGTCGGTGAGCGCGCGGAGGCCGGCGTGGAACGTGATGCGCAGCATCCCCTTGTACTTCTCGAGCGCCACGATGCGCGCCTGCCCGATCTGGCCCGTCCGCGTGCAGTGCGTGCCGCCGCACGGGGTGAGGTCGAAGCCCTCGATGTCGATGACGCGGATCGTTCCCTCCGTCACCTTCGGCTGCTTGCGGAGCTTCAGCAGAGGGAGCTCCTCGGCGGTGGGGTAGAGCGCGCGCACCGCGACGTCGCTCGCGATGAGCTCGTTGACGAGGTCCTCCGCGCGATGGAGCTCCGCGTCGGGGATGCCGGGGCGCGCGACGTCGATCGTGCAGCTCGTCGCGCCGAGGCGCGCCGACACCGTGTCGGCCTTCGCGAGGTCCGCGAGCGCGCGAGAGAGCGCGTGCTGCGCGGTGTGTTGGGCCATGTGATCGCGGCGTCGCGTGGCGTCGATCGTGCCCTCGACCTCTCCCGCGAGCGGCTCGGCGGGCGGCTCCGCGAGGAGGTGGTGGATGACGCCGGCGTCGTCGATCTGCGTGTCCACGACGGCGTGGGTGCGGCCGCCTGCGCGCAGCGTCCCCACGTCGCCGAGCTGGCCGCCGCCCTCCGGGTAGAAGAGGCTCCGTTCGAGCATGACCGAGGGACGGCCGTCGCGCGAGGTGAAGGCGCGGACGGTGGACGTGAACGTCGTCCGATGCGGATCGGCCCAGTACAGCTTCTCGGTCATTCGGCGGTAGTATCGTGCGCGATGAAGCTCACGATCAACGGAAGCGAGCGCGACGTCCCCGACGGGCTCACCGTGCGCGCCCTCGTCGAGCACCTCGGCCTCGGCGGCGGGCCCGTCGCGGTCGAGCAGAACCGCGAGGTCGTCCCCCGCGCCGAGCACGCCGCGCGCGCGCTGAAGGACGGCGACACCGTCGAAATCGTCCACTTCGTCGGCGGCGGCTAGGCTCAGGGCCCGCACGCCGCGCGGGCTTCGTGCACCGCCGCTTGCACGGCCGCCTCCGCGAGCTTGGTGAGCTCGGCGGCCTTCTTGCCCTCCGCGAGGATCGGCGCGCCCACCGCGACGCCGACGCACGTGGGGCTCGATGCCATCGCCATCCGGCCGAGGTGGCTCATGAACGACTCGCCGACGAAGGCGGCGCCGGACGCGGACGGGTAGGCGAGGCCGACCGGGAGGACCTCCGCGCGCGCGCGGGCGGCGGCGATGAACGCGCCGCCGTGGAAGGGCCGCACCTCGTCGCCCTCGAAGGTGGTGCCTTCGGGGAAGATGGTCACCGTGTCGCCGGCCTCGAGGTGCTTCTGCATCGCGCGCATCACGACCATGCCGCTCCGCGCGTCCGCGCGGTCGACGAAGATCGTCCCGCCGAGCTTCGCGGCCGCGCCGACGACCGGCCACTGCGAGAGATCGGCGCGGCTCACCATGCGGCCGCCGAAGGTCGAGAGCATGACGCCGATGTCGATCGCGGAGCGATGGTTCGCGACGATGAGGCGGCCGCGCTCGCCCTTCTTCGTCGGCGGCGGCGCCGCGCCGTGCACGACGGTGCGGATCGCGAAGAGGCGGAGGAGCGTGCTCGACCAGCGCTGGACCCAGCCCGCGATGACCTCCTCGCGCCGCTCCGGCGGGCTCGCCGCGACGTGGGCGGCGCACATCGCGGTCATCGTCGCGGTCGCGCCGGCGAAGCCGCCCGCGCGCAGGCCTTGTCGAACGCGGTCCCGGATCACCAGAGCTTCCTCAGCGCGTACGCAATGTACTCGACCCCGCGGCGGGCGAGGGGGCGCGCGCGCCACTCGTGGAGGTCGAGGTTGGTCGCGTGCGCGAGGTCGCGATCGAACCACGCGCGGACGTGCTTCGCGAAGGCGGCGTCCTCGACCGCGATGTTGCACTCGAGGTTCTTCACCTGCGAGCGCTCGTCGAGGTTGTAGCTCCCGATCGTGACGAACGCGTCGTCGATGATCGCGGTCTTCGCGTGCATCATCGGGCCGTGGTGGGCGTAGATCTCGACGCCGTTCCGGAGGAGCGTCTCGTACATCGCCTCGAGCGCGTACTGCACGATCGTGACGTCGCTCTTCGCCGGCACGAGCACGCGCACGCGGGCGCCGCGGAGGACGGCGCGGTAGAGCGCGTTCCGGACGTGGCGGTCGGGGATGAAGTACGAGTTCGCGATCTCGATCGACTCCTGCGCGCGGTTGAGGCGCGCGAGGTACTCGCGGCGCAGGTTCCGCCGGCTCCGCCGCAAGCTCGCGAGGACGTAGACGCGGCCGCTCGGTCGCTTGTTCAGCGGGATCAGGTTCGGCGGGAACGCGAAGACGCTGCCGCCGCCCTTCGGGAGCCGGCGGAAGACCGCGCGCCGCCACGTCTTATAGAAGAGCGTGCGCAGCTCCTCCGCCGCGTGGCCGACGACCTCGACCATGTCGTCGCGCCACGCCTCGCCGCCGTCCTCGATCGGGAGCCATGGGCGCGCGAGGTTGAGGCCGCCGGTGAAGCCGCGCAGGCCGTCGACGACGAGGATCTTGCGGTGGTTGCGCTGCTCGATGTTCGCGAGATCGAAGGTCGGGCGGAGCGGCGAGATCGGGTGGTAGTCGCGGAACTCGCCGCCGGCGCGGACGAGCGGATCCCAGAACGACGGCGTGAGCGAGAGCGAGCCGATCGCGTCGTAGATCACGCGCACGGTGACGCCCGCGCGCGCGCGCTCGACGAGCGCCTCGCGGAACTTCGTCCCGACCGCGTCGGTGCCGACCCAGTACATCTCGAGGACGATCTCGCGCGTCGCCGACGCGATCGCGTCGAGCATCGCCGGGAACGCCTCGCGCCCGTCGCGGAGCAACCGCACCTTGTCGCCGGCGACGTCGAACCAGGGGACGTCGGCGAGCGACCGCGCCCACCAGCTCACGGCTGCGCCCGCCGGCTCACGGCTTCGAGGCCTCCGCCGTCGGCGGCGGGCGCGGCGGCCGCGCGGTGACGACCACCATCGCGTCCTCGACGAGGTGCTTCGCCGCGAACGCGCGCACGTCCTCGCTCGTCACGCGCGGCTTGCCGCCGTCGCCCGTCGGCTCGCCGCGCCACGTCGCGACGACGCGCGCGCGCGGATCGAGCGCCTGCGCGACGACCGCGCGCTGCCGCGCGACGACGGCGCGCTCGTACTCCGGCTGCGCGAGCCCGGCGCGGTGCAGCTGATCGATCAGCGCGCGGACCTGCATCACCGCGTTGTCGAGCGCGGCCTGCGGCGCGACCACGCGGACGACGAGCGCCGGCGCGCGCGGCCAGCCGAGGACGCGCGCCGAGCCGGACGCCGCGAGCGGCGCGGTCGCGCTGAGCCCGAGCGCGCGGGCGAGCACGCCGTCTCCCTCGA